>QMQA01000009.1 GCA_003648845.1 Candidatus Aerophobota bacterium | reverse complement strand
GGGTCAGTTAATGGTAAGACACTATCTTGCTATGGATACAGGTATGGTGGAAAAGCCATTAAAAGGGATAAAAACAAAGGACCCTGCTTTTGGTCTGCCTGCCATCTGGATTAAAGAAGAGGAGCGAGAGGAGGCAGAAAAAGCTGGATATACAGTGGCAAGTGCCTCTTCTGTCTTTATAACTCATCTCACCGAGGTAATAAGACTGCACGCCCATGAACTTCTGGGCAGGCAGGAAGTGAAGAACTTACTGGATAACATCCAGCAGGACTATCCAGCTGTGGTGGATGAACTTGTTCCCAATCTTTTAAACCTGGGAGAGGTTCAAAAAGTGCTTCAAAACCTCCTTCGGGAAAAGGTATCCATAAGGGACCTTCTGACTATCCTGGAGACACTGGCCGACTGGGCAACCCAGACCAAAAATATAGACATTTTAACCGAATATGTAAGACAAGGTTTAGCCCGTTCTATCAGTAAACAGTACCAGAATGAAAAGGGCGAGATCTGGGTGATAACCCTGGACCCCAAACTGGAACAGGAAATCTCTCAGGCTATAGAACACAAAGAAAGAAACTCCTACATCCATCTTGAACCTTCAACTATTCAGAGAATAATTGATAAACTTACTCCTCTGGTAAAAAAAGCAACTTCCCTGCAAAAAGAGCCTGTAGTCCTTTGCTCACCGGCTATAAGAATATTTTTTAAAAGGGTTGTGGAAAGATTTATTCCCTCCCTTGTTGTTTTATCTTACAATGAGATAGTTCCCGAAGTTAAAATAAAAACTATTGGAGTTATACAGGTATAAGGATATAGAGAATGAAACTTAACAAAGAAAAGCTGATAATGAGTTACCTCCCTCTTGTCAAGTATGTGGTGGATCGTCTTCCTTTTTCCTCTCTTCCTCACATATCGCGGGAGGATCTTATAAGCAGCGGTGTAATAGGTCTTTTAAAAGCCCTGGAAAGTTTCGACCCTTCAAGGGGCGTTAAATTTAAAACCTATGCAATTCCTCGAATCAAGGGAGCCATAATGGATGAGCTCCGTCGTCTGGACTGGATTCCCCGTTCTTTGCGCAAAAAGGCTGACCTTCTGGAAAAAACCTACTCTTGTCTGGAAAAGAAACTGGGTAGAACTCCCACCGATAAAGAGCTCTCCCGGGAGCTAAACATAAGTGAAAAGGACCTTTTTAAACTCTACACCCAGGTAAACCACTTTTCCTATATTTCTCTCAATGCTGCTTCTTCTGAGCAGGATGACAGAACCCTGACAGAGAAAATTGCCTCTACCAATGATTCTCAAAACCCAATGGAGACTCTTAAAAAAAACGAGGTAAAAAGGATACTGAAAAGGGCTTTAGAGAACTTGCCTTCAAGAGAAAGGATGATTATAATTCTTTACTACTATGAGGAGCTTACCTTTAAAGAAATCGGACATGTTCTGGGAATTTCAGAATCACGGGTATCCCAGATTCACGGTAAGGTAATATTAAAATTGCGAGCTACCCTTGCCGAACTGAGAGAAAGTTTGCCAGCTTAACATAAAGGGGGGGATTTAAATGAGATTAAATCAAATAAGAGAAGTTGATAAGGCTTCACTCCCCCACAGGGTAAACAAACCTTCAAAGAGAAACTCTCACCCGGACAGGAGAAATACTTTCCATCACTTAAGCAACCAAAAGGGGAAGGCTGCCTCCGCAAAAAAAAGGCAACAAAAAAACCAAACTTACCTGCAAGAAAAGGTAGATAAAAGAGGAGGGAGAAAAAGAAAAAATTCTCCAAATGGTAAGGGTCAAATTATTGATATAAGAGTATAAATTTAAATTAAAAATCCGGAGGGTTCAAATGGTTCAAAAACTCAATCTGACACAGAACATGACTCACAAATTGCAACTAAAGTTAATAGGAAAAATCAAAGTGGCTGAGTTTTTATCCATTCCTGAACCCGATTTTGAGCATCATATAGATAAACTGGAAAAAAGTCCTTTATTCATCACCCTGGAGAAAAAATACCGGATTATAAGTTATAGAAAATTTTACGATATCCGGGGTAAAAAAACCTCTGAATTCAGAGAACAAGATGTGGCAGGAGAAAGTGAGCTGGAGATGGAAGAGCTTCTTTTTGATTCCTCCACCTTTGATTTAGTGAAAAGAATAGGCAAAACTATAGGAGAGGAAAATTTCCAAAAAATTCTTACCGGAAAGGCAGGCATTGAGGAAGTTGTAAAAAAATGCTCTCTTTCTCCCTCTGAAATCAGGATTTTCCAGCAGTTCGTAGATAGATTTCAACTGCAACAGATAATCAGCCCTCCTTCCTCCTCTGCTTTTTTTCCACGTCCCAGATTTTTCCTTATAGCTTCCTTTGAGTGGGAAAAAGACAATCTGGTTATTCGTCCCGTAAAGGAGGAAAGTTATCTTGTCAAAGGAAGATACCAGATCAACTATCAAAGATTTAAGAGGCTGGTAGATACAGGAAAAATTAAAAAGGACCAGGTAGACAGGATGGTAAAACTTCTCCAGCAACTGGAGATGATTAACCGTCGAACTACAGCTATCTACAGAATTTTGCATCACCTCAAAGAATTTCAAAGCGCCTTTTTTAAATCCGGGAATCTTCTTGACCTTCTTCCTTCTTCTCAAAGTGAGCTTGCCCGATGTCTCAACTTCCATCCGAGCACTGTAAGCCGGGCTATTGCTAACAAGAGTATTCTTACCCCTCAGGGAGAAGAAAGACCCATTGAGTTTTTCTATTCCCGACGCTGGACGAGGAATCTTATCAGAAAAGTCATCTTGGAAGAAAAAGAAAGGGTTCAAAAAAGAAGCTCGTCATCCCCTCTCACTGATGAGTTAATCAGACAAAAAATTATTAAAGACTACGGAATAAACCTTTCAAGACGTACCGTGTCCAAATACAGAAAAGCCCTAAATATCCCCCCTTCCCATCAAAGATATAAGCAATAGTCCCACCTTCCCTTTTTCCTCCCAGATTAAAGATTTTATTCTTTCTGCCGATAATTATAAATGGTATGTGGTCACCACCACATACAATATTCAGAAAGATGAGAATTGCTCTTTGTCTTTTAATATTTTTAAAAAAGCCGGGTCCTCATAAAAAGAGAAGAATTTGTGGATATACGATGCCATCTGTGTACTGCTCAGATAGTTGTAGAGCTCAACATACTCCTCAACCAATTTTAAGTCAATCCCTGTAACAGTTGCAATTGCAGAGGCTGTAATTCCCCGGCGGTAGAAAAGACCAGTTCTCAAAAACTCCTCAACATACCTTCTCACAAGATTCTCTGAAAGGTATGTACGGGAAGCAATTTCTGCTTCATCTAAACCCTCAAGGAACATTTTGATCATCTGTGTTTTATCAACAGTTTGATTGAACAGGAGTGGAAACTTAGCCCGGGTGATTATCTGGACACCCCGGGATTCAAGCTCCTTTATGTAATCTACAACGGTCCTTCGATCAAGGAAAAGAAGATCTGCTATATCCTCCTGGCTTAAAGATCCCCCCTGAGCAATTGCTTCCTGAGTAATGCGCTGGATCACTCTGAGCTTGAGTTCTTTAAGACCATTGCATTTTCTGTACTCCACATCTTCCGAAGTGTGAAGGGTAAGTTTCGCCAGTACAAATTGACAATCTCTTAAGAGCTTACCCGGGGGCTCGGTATTCTTAACAACATAACGCAAGATCTGCCCTTCTTCCAGAGAGTCGGGGCTAAGTATCCAAATCAATCTTAAAACATCCTCTGCCAGTGCGCGGGCAATAACAGAGGAAAATCTGTACCGGGTTTTAAAATAAGCTGCCAGAGCACTTAAGATTCTCTCTCTACTTTCAGTTTTTCTCTCAGTCAACTTTCTATCACCTCCTCAGAAGGTTCTTCCTTATAAATAAAGAAAATCCTGTTAAATGGATAGAGGTAATTACCACCTACTTAAAATTTACAAACTATAAGGAGGGCGAAATGCCAGAGGTAAAGGAAAAGGTAAAAAGACTTGCCGAACCACCCTCGGGAAAAAAGCAAATACTGGAAAAAGGAGCTTCTGTGGCCTCAGGTATGGAAAAATTGGCAGCAAGAAAAGCTGTAGAAGATGCAAAGCTAAAGCGTACTTCAGCTAAAAGACAGCAGATTGCAGAAAGATTGGCCGCTTCCATTGCTCAAATAGCATCAGGAACTGAAGAGGCAACCAAAACTGGCGAGGAAACTCTAAAGGTAGTGGAAGATACAGCTCAGTCTACCCAGGAAATTGGTCAAAGAGCAGCACAGATTCTAAAAGTGGTCCAGGGCGTAGAAAAGGCTGCAAGAGATGGTGCTAAGGTCGTAAATCAGGCAGCTGAGAAGATTGCAGGAATTCAGCAGATGATTGCCGATACCGCTAAAGAAACCGACTCCTTTATTGAGGGAATTAGGGCTGTTGCCAACCAGAATGCTGCATCAGCTAAGGATACCTCTGCACTACAAAAGCAGGCTGAGGAGATCAAAAACGTTGTCCAGACGGTACTGGGAATAGCAGACCAAACTAACCTTTTAGCCTTAAATGCAGCAATTGAGGCGGCAAGAGCAGGAGAACATGGCAGAGGTTTTGCTGTTGTGGCTGATGAGGTCAGGAATTTAGCCGAGCAGGCCGAAAACTCAGCTAAAGAGATTCAAGAGCTGGTTCAAAGAATACAGGAGGGGGTAGAAAGTGTAGTAAAAGAGGTGCAGGAGGCAGCAGATCAAGGCCAGGAGCTGGTTAAAAAGAGCGAGAAGGCCCGCGATGCTGTGGCTCCTACCGTAGGTCACGCTGAGGATATTGCCCGGAATATGGAAAATATCAGAAAATTCCAGGAAGAAGGCGGAAAGGCAGCAACAGAAACAGTATCCGGCTGTAACCAGATAGCCTCTGCCGTAGAGCAGCAGGCATCCAACGCTGAAGAGATAGCATCAACCATGCGCCAGATAGCAAAATCCATTCAGGAGATATCATCCACTGCTGATGAGCTAACAGCAATGGCTGAAGATATTCGCAGTGGTGCAGGTACAGAGAAAACTGCCCAGGAGCTTGCTGCATCAGCTGAGGAGCTTTCTGCCAGTCTGCAGGAGACAAATTCTGCTTCCCAGCAAGCCTCCTCCACCATACAGGAATTTGCCAGTTCCACTGAAGAGCAATCTGCTGCTGCCCAGCAGATAAGAAAAGGAGCAAAAGGTGTGGGGGAAAAAGCAGAGGCTCTTAACCAAAATGTAAAAGAACTCCAGGGCTCCGTGGATAAACTGGCAGAGCTTGAGAAACAGGCTATTCAGAATGTTCTGGAAATTACCCGGGGAATTGACCAAACAGTTGAGGTAATAAAAGGAGCACTAAATGATATTGAACAGCTTCAGGAAGAAAGCAGAAGAATTGACAAAATAGTAGATGTCATAACCAATTTAAACGTCCAGACCAATCTTTTAGCCTTAAACGGAGCAATTGAGGCGGCAAGGGCAGGAGAGTACGGCAGGGGATTTGCCGTTGTAGCTGGAGACATAAGGGAGCTTGCCAATGAGTCCTCACAGTCTGCAGACAAAATTAAAGATGTGGTTCGTGATTTTCAGGAAAGAATCGCTCAGATATCTCAGATTATCGAAGAAAATAACAACAACGTGATGGAAGAGTCAAAACACGGAGCAAGAGTAAGAGAAGCCTTTGGCAACATCGATAAGGGAATGGCCGAGGTCAGACAGGTTGCAACTGACCTTGGCAAGGTAGCAGAGGAACAGATAAAGGAAGCTCAAGAGGCGGGAAAGAGTATAGACCAGATGGTCTCTGAAATAGAAGGACTTGCAACATCAGCCCAGGAAGCAGCAACTACCACCCAGGAGCAGGCTAAAGGGATAAACGAGCTTGCCACAGCAATAGAAGAGGTTGCCGCCTTAGCAGATGAGCTGCAAAATATGTAATAACTCCAATAGATCCCCCTTTACCCCTCTTTTCAGGAGCAAAGCTCTCCCCCGGGCTTTGCTCCTTGAGTCTTTTAAAAAGAAAAGTCCTCGGGTTTTATATCTTTTAACTTTTCCTTAAACTCACTGACCTCTCTCTCATCAATGGGTTTTTCTCTGGCAGCTATCCTGTCCTCATCTATATAAATGGGAGCTTTAAATTTCAAAGCAAGTGCTATAGCATCACTGGGACGAGCATCTACATCCAGAATTTCCTCATTCATTTTTAGAAAAATCTTAGCATAGTAAGTGTCATTTTTAAGCTCGTTTATTATTACTTTATCCACGCAACTTTTAAATTTTTTTATGAGGCTTTTGATAAGGTCAACAGTTGAAAAGGAGGACGAAGATAGGTCTTTCATGGCAAGGACAATAGCTCGAGCCTCAGGCAGTCCCATCCAGATAGGAAGCTTTTTATTTCCCTTTTTTTCCTTTAAAAGAACAACAGGTGTTTTAAACTCAAGGTCAAGAGCTACCTTTATTACTTCGACCTCTTTCATTTTGCACCGACCGCCTCCCTTCATTCTTTAAAGGTCCGGTCGGTTGCGTCACTGGATCCCCTTACCTTAAGACGCCCACCTTACCTAAGGCAAGGTTCATCTCCCCCGGCTTTCCTAATGTTAGTCAGATTTTCAAAAAATGTCAAGCCCGCTTGTGACGGATAACGAATAGTTACTTCTATTGTAAAACGATTAGTCCCACTTTTGTCCTTATAAGAAGTATAATGGTCAAAAAAACTTCTTAAAGGAATATTTTATGAAACGGACAAATCAGGTGAAGGACACTTTGGTGGTTCCCTTGGACTGAAGACATTGCCATTATGCAAAGCTTTTGCTAATATAACCATTGTATGTCCAGCATCTCCGATTGAAACAGTAGTGGCAACACGGGTCTGTATCTTGGAGCATGAGGGACCATTGTATCTGCGTCTGGTTCGTGGTGCAGATTTTGGGGGAACTGAGGAAATTTATGAGAAGAAGACTATCAAGTTTAAGATAGGAGAAGCTATTACGCTCAAGGATGGTAAGGATGTAACACTGATTGCGACGGGACAATCGGTAGGATTGGCTTTACAATCCGCAGAAGCTCTTGAAAAAGAAAGTATCAGTACCAGAGTAATCAATATGCATACAGTTAAACCTATTGATGAGGAAGCAATCGTTCAGGCGGCTGAGGAAACAAAGGGAATTGTGGTTGTTGAAGAGCACAATATAATGGGGGGATTAGGTGAGGCTGTGTGTGGTGTAGTTTGCGAAAGAAAGAGTCTTGTACCCGTAAAAAGGGTTGGAATACGTGATGAATTCTGCACTATAGGACCAACCCGGGAGCTTTGGGAATACCATGGCTTAAACAAAAGCAACATAATTAAGGCTGCCAAAGAAATTCTTGAATAAGTTAAGAAAAATAATATGAGACTAAGTTAGTAGCTTAATTTGTTTTGAACTTATATGAAAAAAGCAAAGATTACAGTGAAGCAAGTCGTATCGGGGAAAGTGGAGGGTAGCGATCTTTTTCTCAAGGCGAGAATTATTGTTGATAAGCTTATTTTCTTAAGTGTGCTGTAGTGTGTGAGGTGAGTAGCGTACTTAACCAAGCAAAGGAGCAAAAAATGGCAACGAGGAGGAAAATCGCAAAACTTGTTGCACCCAAAAGATTTGAAGTGATGGAGGAGCCTTTAAGATCCCCAAAGGAGAACGAAATTTTAATTAGAATTTTGTCGGCCGGCCTTTGCCACTCAGAGATGCCCACTTATCTCGGGAAGAGCGCAATTGCTATTCGGGAAGACGGAACATATTTTAAGAATGAAAATATCAAATACCCTGTTGAGTTAGGCCATGAATCAGTGGGGGTTATTGAGGAGGTTGGTAGCGCTGTGAAAAATTTCAAAGCAGGAGATTATGTCAGTGGTCCTATAAGGCCTTCCTTTGCATCACATGTTATCATGGATCCAAGTACAAAGCCTCTGGCAAAAATTCCTGATTCAGTTAAGGAACTTAAGTACTGTTTAGCCGAGCCACTGATGTGTGCCTCCAACATAGTCCGAGCTGCAAATCCTGAATTTGGTGACTATGTTGCTGTTATAGGGTGTGGTTTTATGGGGCTTCTTTGCCTGAGTGGAGTGGCAAGAAGTACTGCTTTTGAGGTAATTGCTATAGATCTGATAGACTCTCGCCTTGAGTGGGCAAAGAAGCTGGGTGCGACAAAGACCATTAATCCCAAAAAGGTAGATGCTGTAAATGCGGTAAAGGAAATCACCAGGGGGCACGGAGTGGATGTAGCAGTTGAAGTTACGGGTAGAATGGCAGGGTTTTCTCTTGCTTGCGACATCATCAGAGGAGATGGTCCTGTTGACTCAGGCAGAGGTAGAGGGAAAATCCTTATACCCTCCCTGTACAGTTTTCCAGAGACAATGAATGCTGGATATCAGCTAATGTTTAAATCGCCTATTATTCACTCCACTCATCCCTGGTATTCAATGGACTACATGGATGATATGAAAAAAGGCATCGAAGGATTTGTACGGGGTATTTTCCCCTTGGATAAACTGATTACCCATGAGTTTAGCTTAGAGGATATTCAAAAAGGCTTTGAGCTGATGGAACATCCAGGCGAGGATTATCTTAAAGGGATTATACTGCCCTGAGCGTAAAGGTTTACAGATAAGCCGGCTTTGAATATTAGTTGACCTTGACTATTCTCCCAAGGAGGTAAAGAATGTTAGGGGTATTTGGCAAATACGCTGATGTTGATCTATCCACTGGAGAGATTGGTACTTATGAAATCCCGGAGGACTGGTATGTCAAGCATATTGGTGGGCGAGGTATTGCTGCAAGAATACTTTTAAAAGAGCTTCCTCCAAGAATTAATCCTCTTTCAGAGGAAAATATCATCATCTTTGCCACAGGTCCCTTTCAGGGCCTTAATATAGCGGGAGCTGGCAGATTCCTGGTGATGGCAAAGTCTCCTAAAACGAGAACTATCAACGGCTCCTATTGTGGCGGAAGCTTTGGACATGTCTTGGGAAGATCAGGCTACGATGGATTGATAGTCCGGGGCAGAGCCAAAGAACCTGTCTACATCTTGATAGATGATGGAGAGGTATCAATCCACTCTGCGAAACAACTGTGGGGTCTTAACCCAAAGGAAGTTGAGGAGCACCTTAGAAGTAAACATGGCAATGTTTCTGTAGCTTGTATTGGTAAGGCAGGGGAAAACTTGGTGATGATGTCTTGTATTATGGTGGATCATACCCGTGCTGCTGGAAGACCTGGTTATGGTGCTGTCATGGGATTCAAGAATCTTAAAGCAATAGCTGTATGTGGAACCAAAAAGAAGCCTGTAGCCGATCAAAAAAGGCTCAAATCACTAAGAGTTCAGTTTGCCAAAAACCTTATGAGTGGTAGCTGGGAAAAAATGTTGCATGACTATGGTACTGGCGGGACCCTTCCAACACTCCATCAATTCGGAATTCTCCCTACAAAAAACTTTCAGGCAGGAATGTTTGTGTACCATGATCAAATTAGTGGCCAGAAATTAGTTGATTCTGGCATTCTGGTAGGCCGTGATACTTGTCCAGGTTGTCCTGTAATGTGCAAAAGACAAGTAAAAGGGAGCTTTGATGGTCAAGAATTTGATCCGTCTTGGGGAGGACCGGAATACGAAACTCTTGCTGCTTTAGGTTCCTTTTGTTTAAACAATAATCTGGCTTCGATTTGCTTGCTTAATCAGAAGTGTAATCAGTATGGTTTAGATACCATAAGCACTGGTGTTGTTATCGCTTATTTAATGGAAGCGACAGAGAAAGGCTTGCTTAAAGGTGAAGATGCAATTCAATGGGGTGATGCTAAGGCTATGGATAAGTTAATTGAAAAAATTGCTCATCGTGAAGGAATTGGTGATTGGGTAGCTCGTGGTGTAGGATACTTAAGTACAAAAGTGGGCGATCCGTCCTTTTTAATGCAGATAAAAGGGCAAGAAATTCCAATGCACGAGCCTCGCGGAAAACTCTCATTGGCTATTTATTACGCTACGACTCCCAGAGGCGGGCAACATGTGGAAGGAGTACATGACCCTACCCCTGCCAATCCGGAATTAGGCCTTGAAGCAAATGATAGGTTTAGTTGGGAAAATAGAGCTAAGGTTGCAGGAACTTATTTGAATCTTAGGTCTTTCGCCAACTCTCTCATTATGTGTGTTCTTGCTTCCAACCTGAGTGGTGAAAGTTATAGATTCCCCATGATGAGAGAAATGCTTGAGGCATCTACAGGAGTGTCAATTGACGTGAAGGAAATGTTAAGAATTGGGGAGAGAAATTATGGGCTGTTACGTTTGTTTGCAGAGAGGGAAGGTTATACCCGAAAGGACGATGATTTACCGAAGCGTTTTAAAGAACGGTTACCAGAATCAGGTTTCTACATTGAAGATAGCATGCTTCAGAAAACAATAGATGAGTACTATCGTCTCTATGGCTATGGAACATATGGTCCCACAAATGAGAGATTGGAGGAGCTTGGACTTGAGGATCTTGTTCGGTAAAAAGTGTATTACTATAATTGAAAACCTGAGGGATAAGTGAAAATAAAAATAGCTACTGGATTTGACAGGGAATACTAATACGGGGTACTGGTATTGACATAAGTACGACAGCAAACAAAATTGCAACTAAATGTAAAGATAACACCTTCTTAACAGGTAATCTGGCAAATTTAAGGTAGCCGTCCCAGGAAGGCGATTAAGGAGTTTAAAGGAAGAGTGAGAAAAATGAATCTTTAAACAAAAAGGAGGATGAATATGCCATTTATAACACTTAAACAGGTGCTTGACGAGGCTCAAAAAGGAGAGTTTGCAGTGGGCGCTTTTAACTTTAATAATATGGAACAATTGCAGGGAGTTATGCAAGCCTTTAAGAATACCAATAGTTTTGGTATAATTCAGGCAAGCAGAGGAGCCCTCAAGTATACCAATTACAATTTTCTTCACCATCTTGCTCTTGCAGCAGCGGAGCTTTACCCGGATGTGCCAGTTGTTCTCCATCTGGACCATGGAGATTCCCTGGAAACGGTAAAAAAGGTTATATCCCTTGGCTTCACCTCAGTTATGATTGATGGTTCTGCACTTTCATTTGAAGAAAATGTTGCCCTTACAAGGAGCGTAGTAGAGTTTGCACATCCCCGAGGTGTTTCCGTGGAAGGAGAACTGGGAGTTCTGGGAGGGATTGAGGAAGACGTCAAAGGCAAAGCTAAATTCACCGATCCTGACCAGGTCGAGGAATTTGTAGCAAGAACCGGAGTTGATGCTCTTGCAATTGCAGTTGGAACCTCTCACGGAGCATATAAATTTTCTGGAGAACCCAGAATCAGGCAGGACCTCATTGAGGAGATTCACAGAAGAGTTCCAGACTGTGCTCTGGTACTGCATGGTGCCTCAAGTGTTCCTTCTTCTCTTATTAAAGAGATTGATCGCTACGGTGGAAGCATGTCAAAGGCAAAAGGTGTCCCTATTGAGATGCTTCAAGAAGCTGTAAAACGGGGGATAAGGAAAATAAATGTAGATACTGATGTTCGTCTTGCAGTTACTGCTACTATTCGCAGGGTTTTAGCCGAACGCCCTGATGTATTTGACCCAAGAGAATATCTTGGTGAGGCCAGAAAAAGAATTACTTCCATAGTTGAGGAAAAGATTAGAGCTTTTGGTGGAGAAAACAGGGTTCCTAAGGATTTTAAACCTATTTCCCTGGAAGAACAGGCTGCAAGATACCAGGAAAGATAAGGAGAATAATAAACATATGGCTAAAACTCTTGCATTACTTACAGGCGGTGGAATGTTGCAGGTTTTAATGCAGGTATAGCAGGAATAATACAAAAAGCAAAAAGAATTGGAGCAAGTGATTTTTTGCTTGCTCTGCTTACCTGTTCTCCTTTCATTGGAGCTTTGCTTCCCTATATTGGGGTCACCATTCATCGAGGATTTCCAGAAAGGTATCTTTTATCGTTAAAATAACGAGGGATACAGTATCTCATTAAGCGGGATAGTCTCTTAGACCAACAAATGCAATATCTATATCTGATTCTTCAAAAAATCTATAGGGTTTGGTTATGGTTCCAAAAAGATAGACCTTCTCAAAGAAAAATCCTCACTCATCTTTTTCAGTACCTTTTTCACTTTCTCAATACTCATCAGCCTTAGTTTTTCTCGCTCTACCCTTTTTCTTTGCAAGAGTTTATCCAGAAGGTAAGTTTGAGTCATGAAAATTCAGCCTCCTCGGACCTTTCCAAGACAAATACTATCACTTTTTCTTCGTATGTCAATTAAATATTATTACCTGCTTTCAGTAATTATAACCCTCCTCTAAAGTTTCTCCTTTCTCCTGCCGATAATTTATATCAGTGAAGATGGAAAATAAAAAAAGCAAAGGGGGGGTGATTATCTTAATTAATTTTAATTTAAAAAAGGAGGGGTAAATGGGGAACGCAAAACTAAGCGAGAAGGAGCCAAAAAAACTTGCACCTCTTCCTGAAGGAGGAGAGGAAAAAGCAGCAAAAGCTACAGTTAAAGAGCCAGAGGTTAAAAAGGGGGCAAAAACTGTAGACCGGGCTGCTCAGCGGGAGGCAGCAAGGAAGGCTGCTGAGGAAAGACTTGCCAAGCGGACAGCAGCAAAAAAACAGCAACTGATTGAAAGATTAGCTGCTGCTACTAATCAGCTTGCCACTGGTGTTCAGGAGGCATCATCTGCTGCTCAGGAGCTTATGAGCACAATGGAGCAGATCTCATCTGGTGCCCAGGAAGCCTCTGCTGCCACCCAGGAAAGTCAATCAGCTATTGCTCAAATTGACAAAGGAACACAAATCGCATCTCAAAATGCTCAGGCTACGCTTGATGCCGTAAATAGACTGCAGGCCATGATAAAAGAAATGTCTCAGGGTATTGAGGTTCTAATTGAGGGAGTGAATAAGACAGCTGAGGTAAATCTGGAATCTGCCAAGATGGTAGGAGAACTTGAAAAACAGGCAGCTGAGGTGGGAGAAGTTGTCCAGACAGTGGTTGGTATTGCTGACCAGACCAATCTTTTAGCCTTAAATGCAGCAATTGAGGCGGCAAGGGCAGGAGAACATGGCAGAGGATTTGCTGTTGTGGCTGATGAGGTTAGAAACTTAGCCGAGACTTCTGAAGCATCAGCC
>QMQA01000008.1 GCA_003648845.1 Candidatus Aerophobota bacterium | reverse complement strand
TTATTATTTTTTAAATAAATTAGGATTAAATGATACAGAAATTCAGATTAACAGTATAGGGTGCAAGGACTGTAGAGGAGAGTATATAAAACAGTTAAAATTTTACTTGAAAGACAGGATAGATTCTCTTTGTGAGGTCTGCAAAAGACGTTTTGAGTCTAATCCCCTGCGCATTCTGGACTGTAAAAATGTTGTTTGTAAAAATGTTTTAGAGAAAGCCCCTCAGATAGAAGACTTTCTTTGTTCCTCCTGCAAGGAGCATTTTGATAGTGTAAAAAAAGAACTTGACAGGCTCAAAGTTTTCTATGTGTTAAATCCTTACCTGGTGAGAGGTCTTGACTATTATACCCGTACTATCTTTGAGATTAAATCTTCCCATCTTGGTTCTCAGGATACAATATGTGCGGGGGGAAGATACGATGATTTAGTTTCGGAGCTGGGAGGACCTCCTACCCCGGCTATGGGCTTTGCAATTGGACTGGAACGTCTCCTTCTCAGCCTGGAGAAAGCCGGAGTGAAACCATCAATTGCCTGTTTGCCCTGTATTTTTGTAATAGGTATTGGCCAGGCCTGTATTCAGGAAGGTATGCGACTTGCCAGTTTGATTCGCTCTCAGGGTATTCCGGCAATAGTGAATTTTGCAAATAAGAGCCTTTCTGCTCAGCTAAGACAGGCTGACAAGGAAGGTTTTCCCTGGGTATTGATAGTGGGAGAAAAAGAAGTTGAGGAGAAAAGGTACATCCTTAGAAATATGAAATCGGGCAGGCAGGTGTATGTAAATGAAAAGGATTTTAAAATTCTTGATAAGATTTTAAAAGGTGAAAGTTAATTATGAGGATGAAAAGAGACCACTTTTGCGGAACTTTAAGCAAAAAGAATGCAGGAAAGGAGGTTGTTGTTGCAGGTTGGGTTAAAACAAGGAGGGATCACGGAGGTCTTATATTTGTTGATTTAATCGACAAATCCGGTGTGGTGCAACTTGTTTTTGATCCTGCAACCAGTAAAGAAACTCATTCTGTAGCTCGTTCTTTAAGAGAAGGGTGGGTGATTGCCGCGGGAGGAAAAGTTTTCCTTCGTCCTTCTGAATCGGTAAATCCCAAGATTTCTACCGGGGAGGTTGAGATAAGGGTGGAAAAAATTGAGGTATTAAACACCTCCCTACCACTGCCTTTTAGTCCAGAGGATAAGATAGATGTTGCTGAAGAGGTAAGGCTGAGATACAGATATATTGATCTTAGACGTCCTGTGATGCAGAAAAATATCCGACTAAGGTATGAGGTAACAAAGACAGTTCGAGAATTTCTGGACAAAAAAGGATTTATAGAAGTTGAAACTCCTTTTCTGACAAAGAGCACCCCGGAAGGGGCTCGAGATTATCTTGTTCCCTCTCGTCTGAATCCGGGTGAGTTTTACGCTCTTCCTCAGTCACCACAACTTTTCAAACAGATACTTATGGTAGCTGGATTTGAACGATATTTTCAGATTGTTAAGTGTTTCAGGGATGAGGATCTGCGAGCTGATCGCCAGCCAGAACACACCCAGATTGACATTGAGCTTTCTTTTATTGATGAGGAGGACATATTTGAGCTAATAGAGGGAATGTTGAAGTATGTCTTTGAGCGTGCAGGAGGAGTCTCTATTTCCACTCCCTTTCCCCGTTTGAGCTACACAGAGGCAATTGAACGGTATGGATCTGATAAACCGGATACACGTTTTGGTATGGAACTTAAGGATTTTTCTTTCCTGGGAGAAGAGGGAAAGTTCAAAACTTTTCAGGAAATTGTTAAAAATGGAGGGTGTATAAAAGGTATCCATCTTGCAGAAGGGTCCTGTCTTTCCCGCAAGGAACTGGACGAGTTAAGAGTGTGGACTACTAATTATGGCGTGAGAGATCTTGCCTGGGTTATTTTCAAGGAAAAAATAAAATCCCCCTTGGCTAAATTTTATGCTCCATCTACTATGGATAAACTGATAAAAGTAGCAGGAGCTAAGAAGGGAGATGCTTTATTTTTGATTGCCGATGAAAAGGAGAGAGTCTGTAAAGCTCTGGGGCAGCTGCGTATTTATCTTGCAAGAAAATTTAACCTTATTCCTCGGAACAGCTATAGGCTTTTATGGATAGTAGATTTTCCTCTTTTTGAGAAGGATGAGACAGGCAAACTTTCTCCTGTTCATCATCCTTTTACCAGCCCCCGGGAGGAAGATCTTCCCTTTCTTGAAACTGACCCGGAAAAAGTAAGATCAAGAGCCTATGATATCGTTCTCAATGGAGAGGAAATTGGAGGAGGAAGTATAAGGGTACACAAAAAAGACCTGCAGGAGAAAATATTCGGGCTTCTGGGAATAAATAAAACAGAGGCTCGGGAAAAATTTGGCTTCCTGCTTGATGCTCTTTCCCTGGGAGCTCCCCCTCATGGTGGAATAGCCATGGGCCTTGATCGTCTGGTGATGATACTGGCAGGAGAAAAATCTATTAGAGAGGTGATTCCCTTTCCCAAAACTCAAAAAGCTGTGTGCCTTTTAACTCAAGCTCCTGCCCCGGTTAAGGAAGAGCAACTGAAGGAACTTCACATTAAACTTAGATGAGCAAAGCTTCCTTTTTCATTTTCCGGAAAAGTCCTCCCTTTGACATTTACCTTATTTATCTATAAATTAAAAATGAAGTCATTATGAGAAATTATATAGCTGTTGTTTTTAATCTACCTACGGGAAAGTTTTTCTGGTATAAGCTTCCTTCTAAGTTTAAAGGTAAGCTAAAAAGAGGACAGAGAGTGGTGGTCCCTTTCAGGAAAGAAAAAAAGCTGGGTTTTGTGGTGGAAGAGTCTTCCCGAAGACCTGAAGGAAAGCTGAAGGAAGTAATAGATGTTTTTGATAAGACCTCACCTTTTAGTGACTCGCTTTTTGAGCTTGGTGTCTGGATGAGCGAGTATTACAGTTGCTCTCTGGGACAGGTACTTCATTCGATTTTCCCTTTTTCTTTTGCCTACGGGGAAGAGGTAGCATCTGATTCAGACTATCTGAAGGAGAAATCTACAGGAGAGGCAGGAGTTTATCTTGTAAGACCAGGAAATAAAAAATTTGAGTTTCTCCTTCATAGGATAAAGGAAAATCAGGAACTTCAAAGGCAGGTGTTGATCTTAGTTCCGGAGATAAGCATAATTCCTGGATTTCAGGAAAAGATGGAAAAATCGGGAGCTAAAATCCTCATCTTCCATAGCAGGCTCTCTCCTAAGGAAAGATACTCTCGCTGGCTGGCAATGAAAAGGGGAGAGTTTGATGTAGCTCTGGGGACAAGATCTCTGGTATTTGCACCTTTTCCTCGCATTGGTTTAATTGCAGTTGACGAGGAAGAAAGCACAGATTATAAACAAAAGGAAACACCCAAGTATAACCTTTGCCAGATAGCTACAAAAAGAGGTGAGCTGGAGAATTTCCCTGTTTATCTTTTAAGTAATTCCCCTTCTTTAGAGTCCTGGTATAAAGTAAAAAAAGGAACTTACAGGATGATTGATTTTTCTGGCAAACAGAGGCTGGTCTCTTTTTGTATTGTTGATCTTAAAAAAGAAAAAAAGGAAAACAGGATTTTTTCAAACCTGCTTCAGCAAAAAATAAAAGAAGCTCTTGAAAAAAAGCGCCCCGTTGTGCTTTTTGTGCCACGCCGGGGCTATGCCAGTTTTCTTCTATGCAGTGATTGTGGAGAGATTATAAGATGTCCGAACTGTAATATAGGACTGAGTTTTCATCTCAAAGAAGGGATGCTCTGTCATTGGTGTGGGTTTCAAGAAAGGCCACCCCGGGTTTGTCCTTTCTGTGATGGAAGAGGTCTTAAAAAAGTGGGTTGGGGAACTCAGCGGGTTGAACTTGAGGCAAAAAGAAACTTTCCTGAGGCCAGAATACAAAGGTTCGATCTTGACATTTTTAAATCCTCCGCTCACCTCATTCCCTCGAGAATAGAAAACAGAGAGGTTGATATTCTGGTAGGAACTCAGCTTTTGATAAAGGAGGAGATACTCTCGCTGGTTGATGTGGTTGGAATTATACTGGTGGATGTTCTTTTAAACCTGCCGGATTTCAGGGCAACTGAACATACCTTTCATCTTTTGCATAAGATTCGCAGGAGCTTAAATAAAAAAGGGTCTTTGATAGTTCAAACCTACAACCCGACTCACTATGTCTTGCGCGCAAAGACTGATGAGGATTTTTATTCAGAAGAGCTTAAGATTAGAAAAACTCTCGGCTATCCTCCTTTTCAGAGATGGATACGCCTGCTTTTTGAGGGGAGGACAAAAAATAAAGTTAAAGATAAAAGTAACCAGGTGGCAAGGGAGCTTGAAAAAGAAGATGTGAATTTTTTAGGCCCTTCTCCCTGTCCTTTTTTTAAGATAAAAGGGAAATACAGATATCATATTATACTGCGAGATGATAATACAGGGTCTTTGCAGGATGTTGTTAAGAAAATAAACTCCCAGATGATGAGAGGCACGGTTAAAATGGGAATTGATGTAGACCCTCTGGTTACCATGTAATTAATTTTAATTATGGAGGTTTTAATGCGAGCTGATGAGATAAGGTCTAAATTTCTGGATTTTTTTAAGGGAAAAGGGCATCTTGTGCACTCTTCCTCTCCTCTTGCAGCTGAAGATCCGGAACTTCTTTTTACCATTGCAGGAATGGTGCCATTTAAAGCCTTCTTTTTGGGGAAAAAGAAACCACCCGCCTCTCGTATTACATCCTGTCAGCTGTGTCTTCGCACCAATGATCTGGAAAAAGTTGGACAGACCTGTTACCATCATACCTTTTTTGAAATGCTGGGGAACTTTTCCTTTGGTGATTATTTTAAAAATGAAGCCTGTGAATGGGCTCTGGAATTTGTCAACCGGGAACTCGGTATACCTTTTGATAGACTATGGATCACCATATTCAGGGAAGATGATGAAACAGCTTTGATCTGGAAAAAATTGGGTTTTTCTTCTTCCAGGATAATAAGAAAAGGCGAGGAGGATAATTTCTGGGCAGCAGGAGAGATCGGGCCCTGTGGTCCGGATACGGAGATTTTTTTCGATCGTGGTGAGAAGATGGGTTGTGTCCAGGGATGTGAACCCGGGTGCAACAGGTGCTCAAGATGGGTGGAAATATGGAACCTTGTTTTTATTCAATATAACAGAGATGCATCAGGAAAATTGTTCCCCCTGCCTTCTAAAAATGTCGATACGGGAATGGGGCTTGAAAGGGTGGCTACTGTTCTTCAGGGAGTAAGTGATGACTATCATACTGACCTTTTTTATCCTCTTTATCAATGGCTCAAGGAAATTTCTCCTCTGGAGCAGCATGATGAAAAAGCCCTTAGAGTGATAAGCGACCATCTGCGAGGACTTACTCTTCTAATTGAGGAAGGGATTCTGCCTTCCAACGTGGGCAGAGGATATGTGGTCAGAAGACTCCTTCGCCGGGCAGCTCGTTATGGAAGAAGGCTGGGATTAAAGGAGCCTTTTCTTTACAGGGGGGTGCCGGTAGTGGTCAGAATAATGGGAAAACCATACCCCGGAATTGAAAAAAAACAAAAAGAGATTGCCAAAATAATAAAAATGGAGGAGGAAAGTTTTCAAAACACTTTATCTCGAGGATTATCTATTCTGGAGGAAATGATTAAAGAGCTTAAGGCTGATGGAGATAAAATTTTGCCTGGTGAAAAGGCCTTTAGGATGTACGATACTTATGGATTTCCTCTGGAGCTAACCAGGGAGATACTTCTTGAAGCAGGTTTGAGTTTGGATGAGGAGGGTTTTCAGAGATTTATGGAAAAACAAAGAGAAATGGCAAGAGCAAGCTCTGTTGGGAGAGTGGCTGCAGGGTATGCCTCTTCTTTTATAAAAGAGATAGAAGGAAAGTGCCCTTCCGGAAAGGGAGGAGTTTTTGTTGGCTATGATACACTCTCAACTGATTCTGATCTTCTTGCCATAGTTAAAGATAATAAACTGGTAGACAGGATGGAAGAGGGTGAGGAAGGTGAGATTGTCGTTTCTGAGACGCCTTTTTACCCTGAAGGTGGAGGGCAGGTGGCAGATAAAGGGAAGATTTTCTCTTCCAGCACTGTGGGGGAGGTGGTTGATGTTGCGAGAGAAGGAAATTTAATTTTCCACAGAGTGAAGGTGCAAAAGGGGCAGTTTAAAAAAGGAGATAGTGTAAGATTGGAGGTTGATAAAAAAAGAAGAGTTGCTGTTGCCCGCTCTCATACTGCTACTCATCTTCTACATGCTGCTTTGCGCGCTGTTTTGGGGGAGGAGATTAAACAGAGTGGTTCCTTGGTGGACGAGGAAAAATTAAGGTTTGACTTTACCTGTCCTTTCACTCCCGGGGAAGATAAATTAAGGCAGATCCTCCTTATGGTTAATCAAAAAATAAGAGAGGATATCCCGGTTGAGGTCCGGAAGATGAGTCTTCAGGAAGCGCGCAGGGCAGGAGCTATAGCACTTTTTGAGGAAAAATATGAAGATAAGGTTAGAGTGGTGAAGGTGGGAGACTTTAGCATGGAGGTATGCGGAGGATGTCACCTTTCGCGGACAGGTCAGATGGGGCTGTTTGAGATCATATCTGAGAGCGGGATTGCTTCAGGGGTACGCAGGATTGAGGCGCTCTGTGGAGAGAGGGCACTTTTATGGTTGGTGGAGAAAAGAGATAAATTAAGAAAGCTAACCGAATTTCTTGCAGTGCCGGAGGATAAAATTGCTGACAGGCTCAAGGATAAGGAAAAAGAAGTTGCCAGCTTAAAGTCAAGATTAAAAAAGATGCAGGAGAGTTTGCTGGAGAGCAAAATACAGGAGTTAACCACTCGAGCAACAGATATTGAGGGTATTAAAGTATGTGCAGAAAAGGTTGAAGGTATCTCTCCCTCTCTCGTGCGTAAAGCTGCCGAGGAGTTAAGAGATAGGCTAAAGCAGGCGGTAGTTGCACTTGTCTCCCTGGATGAGGAAAGGGTCTTTATCATTGTTGCCTCTACTCGCAAGGATTTACCAGCTAACCAGTTGATAAAAGAGGTTTGCTCTTTAACCGGAGGAAGTGGAGGGGGAAGATGGGACTTTGCCCAGGGAGGAACATCGCACCCTGAAAAAATTGATGAAGCACTCCAGAAATTTCCGGAAATTATCAAAAAGATGATTAAAGGAGCCGGTTAAATGGGTAAAAGTTTATTCCAGGAGCTCGGGGAAGAAATAGAGAAAATACCTCTGGTAGATACCCATGAGCACTTTATTCTTGAAGAGGAGCGCTTAAGCTTATCTCTTGACATTTTCTATCTTTTTCCTCATTATGCTTCCTCAGATCTTATCTCCTGAGCTTTTTTACTTTTATTTTAAAAACATACGCAAGCAAAATATTGGTATGGGCAAAAAGTTAAAAAAGATATTTTTCGGTACAGGAGTAACAGTTTTAATAGTTTTTGGCATTCTTTACCTTCCTTTTACTCAATATAAACTTACCCAGGTGTTAAACGTAGAGGAAAATGTTCATCCTGCTAAGGCTATTGTAGTTTTAGGAGGGGGATTAAAGTCTGATGGGAGTCTGGGGATAAGTACCCGTGAAAGAGTCAGGTATGGAGTTTTTCTGTTTAAATTAGGTTTCGGGGATTATCTTATTCTGAGCGGAGGAGATGAGGTCAACGGGAAGTTAGAAGCGGACCAGATGTATAAGATGGCTTTAAATGAAGGCATCCCTCCTGAAGCTGTTATAAAAGAGGATAATTCCTTAAATACTCATGAAAATGCTATCTATACCAAAAAAATCCTTTCCCGATATGGAATTGAAGAAAAAGTAATTTTAGTAACCTCTCCTTATCATATAAAAAGGGCGCTTTTTTGTTTTAGAAGGCAAGGAATTAAAGTTTTGCCGGCACCGGTAAAAAATAGTGAAATATATACTTATGGGCTTTATCAGAGTTTGAGAAATATAAGTTTGCTTGTGCATGAATTTTTGGCTCTTGCCTGGTACCGATATACCGGCAGGATTTAATAAATTTATCTTTTTATTTTATGAAAAGAGGTGGATATGTTAGTCAAGAAAAAAGATTTTAAGAGGAAAGAGTTTCGGGGATTTCATTTTTTGCTTGGCGCTGTTGGCGAACGGATGATGGTGACGCTGATGCAGTTTAAAAGAGGTGATAAGGTCATCTCCCATAAACACCCAAACGAGCAGGCAGGATATTGTCTTTCAGGAAGATTTGAGCTGATGATAAATGAGAGGAAGTATTTTGTTGATGAGGGTGATAGTTATTTAATTCCAGCAAACGAGGAACACTCCTACCAGTTTCTTGAAGATTCTAAGATGGTGGAGGTTTTTTCACCGCCTCGCCAGTAATTAAGCTTAAATAATCAAGTCTAAATGGAGCTGGCGGAGGGACTTGAACCCCCAACCTGCTGATTACAAATCAGCTGCTCTGCCGTTGAGCTACGCCAGCATCCTCATATTAATTTAATTATTTTTCAGCAACTGTCCAGGTTTGGCTATCCAGTTTCCCGGGAGAAATAAAAGTAACCTGTCCCCTTTTTGTGATTTTCCATACAGTTTTATCTTTTTTATCTTCCAGGGATATTCCTATTTCTCTCAACCGCTGGCGGATTGTATCAGCCAGGTCCCATCTTTTTTCTTTCCGCAGGATATTCCTTATATCTATTAAAATTTGAAGGAGTTTTTCCGCCTTATCATCCAGTTTCTTTTTTTTCTGAAAAAGGCCCAGTATCTGTCCCATTTTTCTTATTTCATCAGCTATGTAGCAGAGTTTGACCCTGGAGCTTTGATCTAAGGAGCCCTCCAGAATAGCGTTAGCCTCCTTTGTTAGCTCAAATATAGCGGCAAAAGCAGAAGGAGTATTAAAATCATCATCCATAGAGTTAAAAAATTTCTCAGATAGTTTTTTTATTTTCTCAGGTACATTTTGAAGGTTCAGTTTTTTATCTCGGGAGGGAATAATCTCCTCTATCCTGTCTAAAACATTATAGACTCTCTCTAAGGAGGAGGATGCCTCTTCTAAACTACTCTCACTGTACTCTAAAGGACTGCGATAATGAGCAGATAAAAGATAATACCTGATAGTCTCACCTTCGTAATTTTTCAGGGCCTCAGATAAAGTGATAAAATTTCCAGTGGATTTAGCCATTTTTTGGTCATTCATGGTAACAAGGCCGTTGTGGACCCAGAAACGAGCAAATTCTTTTCCGGTTGCTGCCTCTGATTGAGCTATTTCGTTCTCATGATGGGGAAAAATAAGGTCCTTACCCCCTCCATGCAGATCAATGCTCTCTCCCAGATACCTCATAGCCATGGCTGAGCATTCAATATGCCATCCAGGCCTTCCCTTTCCCCAGGGACTATCCCAGAAGGGCTCTCCTTCTTTAGCTTTTTTCCAGAGAGCAAAGTCAAGAGGGTCCTCTTTTTTCTCATCCACATCTACTCTTGCTCCGGCAAGAAGCTGGGTCAGGGACTGACCTGAAAGTCTGCCGTATCTGGGAAATTTTTTTACTCTAAAAAACACATCCCCCTCAGCTTCATAAGCAATACCTTTATCTTCAAGCCTTCTTATAAGATCGATAATCTCTTTTATATGCTCGGTGGCCCGGGGATGGTAGTTAGCTCTTTTCACACCCAGCTTCTCCATCTGGTCAAAATATTCACTAATGAATCTTTCAGCAAGCTCAAATATAGTCACGCCAAGCTCTTTTGCCCTTTTAATCATTTTGTCATCTACATCAGTGAAATTGGTGACATAAATGACCTCATATCCTCTGTATTCAAGATACCTTCGTATCATGTCAAAAATAACCGCTGCCCGGGCATGGCCCAGATGAAGCCTGTCATAAAGAGTTACACCACAGGCATACATTCGTACCTGGTTGTCCCTGAGAGGCAAAAACTTTTCTTTTTTTCTGGTTAAACTGTTATATATTCTTAATCCCATTGGCGTTCGGTTCTTTAATGATAGCAACAGATATACAGGCTATCCCCTTTTTCTCTCCCAGAAAACCCAGTCCTTCAGGACTGGTAGCTTTTATTCCCACCTGTTCCGTCTTTACTTCAAGAGTTCTGGCGATATTATTCTTCATTTGAGAAATATAAGGACTGAGTAGAGGTTCCTGTGCTATAATAGTTGAATCCACGTTTATTACTACAACCCCCTTTTTTTTTAATATTTTATAAATTTTTCTTAAAAGATGTAGACTGCAAATCCCTTTATACTTCGGATCAGTATCCGGGAAGTGATGTCCTAAGTCTCTTTCTCCGCAGGCTCCCAAGATGGCATCCGCTACACTATGAACCAGCACATCAGCATCAGAGTGACCGGCAAGCCCAGATTTGTAAGGTATCTGGATACCTCCCAGAACTAATTTTCTATCCGGGGAAAAAGGATGTATATCATATCCTATACCTGCTCTCATATTTTTTCTTCTTTTAATAAAATTTCGGCAAGCTTGAAGTCAAAAAAGGTGGTAATTTTTATATTGCTTTCCTCCCCGGGAATTATCTTCACTTTTTTGCCCAGTTTCTCCAGAAGCCCGGCATCATCACTTGTCTTCCAGTTCAAGGATCTGGCCATCTGATGGGCTTCTTTTATAAGCTGATATTTAAAGCCCTGAGGGGTTTGAATTAGATAAACTCTGTTTCTGGGCAAGGTCTTTATCACAAGGCCCTGTCCATCTTTTTCTTTGACGGTTTCCTTTACGGGAACTCCTGGTACCACTGCTTCATAAATTTCGGTTTGCCTTATGACCGAGTTGATAAGAGATAAAGAAACCAGAGGACGTACTCCATCATGTATTAAGACCACCTGTGTGTCCTCATCCACACAGATCAAACCCTGGTATACCGAGTCTGTTCTTTCCTCTCCCCCTTCTGTAACCTTTTTTAACTTCCTGTACCTGGACAAAGAAAGCCTTTTTTTTGTCTCTTCCTTCATTCCTTCAGGAACTACCAAAATAATAGCGTCCACCAGAGGACACACCTCAAATCGATGTAAAGTCCAATCCAGAATGGGCTTTCCTGCTATAGGGCAGAACTGCTTGGGCTGGTTATTTCCAAATCTTGTCCCTTTGCCCGCCCCTACTATTACCGCCTCTACTCTCACTTATTTTTACTCCGGAACCTCTTCTTCTCCTTTTCGCTCTCTTCCCTGACTTCAGTAAAGATCATTTTTCCGGTCGTGGTTTGCAAAACAGATGTAACTGTTACCTCCACCTCTTTTCCTATATACTTTTTACCT
Source organism: Candidatus Aerophobota bacterium (assembly GCA_003648845.1). The sequence goes on along the minus strand of QMQA01000008.1, from coordinate 2,063 downwards.
CCTTCTACTACAACCATTGTTCCATCTTCTAAGTAGGCTATCCCTTGATTGGGATTTTCACCTTCCTTAATGATATTTATCCTTAAGGATTCTCCTGGAAGAAGAACCGGTTTCAGAGCTGTAGCAAGCTCATTGATATTCAAAACCTTTATATCCTGTATTTTGGCTACTTTCTTGAGGTTATAATCGTTGGTCACAATTTTAGCCCCCATGCTTTTTGCCAGACGGAGAAGTTTATTGTCAACTCCGGAAACATTGGGAAAATCGGTATCCACTATCTGTACAGGCACAGACTCTTGATTTTGAAGTCTGTTTACAATATCCAGTCCTCTTTTTCCTCGAGCTCTCTTGGTGGAGGAAGGTGAGTCTGCGATTTGTTGCACCTCAGCCAGAACAAATTGAGGTATAACCAGCACTCCCTCTATAAAATCTGTTTCGCAAATTTCGGCTATTCTGCCATCAATTATTACTGATGTATCAAGAATCTTATACCCCTCTGGCTGAGTCTGCGCTTTTTTACCAGTGATATAAGAGAAAAAGTCAAATATATCTCCCTCTCTTTTTAAGCCAACAGTTAACCCAACAGAGGCACATACAAAGTTTGCAGCAAGCAGGACCCAGGGAGAAAGCGGTTTTAAATTAGTTATAAGCAAAAGAGGATAAGCAATTAGATTTGCTATTATCAATCCCATTGCCAGCCCTATTCCACCACTCACCAGCTTTCTCATAGAAACTTTTGTTAAACCTCTTTCTGCAATAACAACTATGGTAGCTATCCATCCGCCAATAAATGTATAAATCCAGGGATTTTTCCCCAGATTAAAAGCTACTCCATAACAGATAGTAGCTACCAGAATGATAAATAGTATGCGTAGCCTTATTTGTTCAAAACTCATCGATTATTTCCTCCAGTATTTATTTGATATTGGTAAATCAACCTCTTACCAGAGCCCTATCTCTTAACCTCTCCAGTTCCACTTTAATAGTGTTTGCTCTTTTTTCTCCCACTTCGTTAATTTCCGTTAGCTCCAGTGGAGTGGCCTTCATAATATTATAAAGACTGCCAAAGGAGCTGACGACATTATCTATAACTACTTTAGGTAGACGTGGTATCTTGGACAGAACCCTGTAGCCTTTTGGAAAGACAACAAGATCCAGACTTTCCGGTGTTGGTTCGTATCCTAAACTCTCCAGAATAGTTTCTGTCTCAAGAAGTTGATTTAAATCAAGTGAATCCAGTTTTTCCGTTGTGTGTTTAACATCATCTCTGGCATAATCCATAATTACCTTTCCTGTTTCTTCAATACATCCTCCCAGTATTTCCTTAAATTGTATTTCCACCAGTCTTGCCTCTTCTCCTAACTCTATAATATATCGCTCTACCTCCTCCTTTATCCTCTTTATAACTTCCCCTTTTTGAACAACGTTTACCACATGGAAGAGCCTGACTTCGTTTTTAAATTCCATTATATCTAATTCAGCTAAAGCTTCATTAAAAGCCGTGCTGTACTTCTCCATAGTCTGGATTGCTTGAGCAGACCTGCGCAGAAGTTCTGAGATAGGTTTTAATACATACTTGTTCTCCCCCTGATAAAGGGTTATTATATTTCTTGTCTCGGAGATAGCAATTACGGGGCAACCTGTTTGTTTGGCCATTCTATTTGCACTTCTGTGCCTTGTTCCTCTTTCTTCAGTGGGAATTAGATAATCAGGTATAAGCTGAGTGTTAGCGTAAAGTATCTTTTTAGCATCACGAGACAAAATTATAGCTCCATCCATTTTGGCAAGTTCAGCAAGAGCAGCAGGAGTAAGAGGGGAGTTTACCTGGAACCCTCCATCTATAAGGCTTAGCACTTTTTCGTTATCACCAATAACAATGAGTCCTCCCGTCCCCCTTTGGAGAATTATCTCCAGTCCTTCTCTAAGATCGGTTCCAGGAGATATAAGTTTTAACAGTTTTAAAAATTCCTCGTTAAAATCTTTCTTTAGGGCCAATTACCCCTCCTTTAACCCTTCATGAATAGCTTCTTCAACAGTTCGAACCGGTGTAAATTCTATTTCTT
>QMQA01000007.1 GCA_003648845.1 Candidatus Aerophobota bacterium | reverse complement strand
GGAGAACGTAAATGAAAAGATATTTTTTCTGTGAATAATCTCACAAGCTATTTAAGATACTCTTTTTTTAAGTAACTTTGTGAGATTATTCACAAATATATTTGGTGCTTATATCCGCTTTAAATGAACATAAAAGATTAATTTGTGAGTTAAGTAACAGAAAGGGTGATCTGGATGATAATTACTGAAGTTAATGTGGAGCTTTGGTCTTCGATGAAAAAAATGGGTATAAAGCATATATCGAAGGAGAGAACAAATATAATTAAAATAAAACTTGCAAGGCTAATTGGGAGGTAATGATGGCTACTGTTGGTCCGAGTGCCCTTAAATGGGCGAGAGGCGTAGTCAAAGAGAAAGAATATAAAAGATATATGGAAAAAGGAAGGGATTTTATAAATGATGAAGAGATATGGGAAAGATTAAAGAAAAACAAAGATCATTCACCTCAAAAAGTGAGGGCTATTCTTGATAAATCTCTTTCCCTGGAGACATTAGAGCCTGATGAGACAGCCACTTTGTTAAATGTAGAGGATAAAGATCTGTGGGAGGAAATATTTGCAGTAGCTGGCGAGGTGAAGGAAAAAGTTTATGATAATCGGATTGTAACCTTTGCTCCTTTATACTGCAGTAACTTTTGTGTAAATAATTGTCTGTATTGTGCCTTTAGAAGAGAAAATAGGGTAGAAAAAAGGAGAAGACTGACTCTCGAGGAGGTAAGAAAGGAGATAGAGGTGCTCGCGGGTAAAGTCGGACACAAGCGTCTCATTGTCGTTTATGGAGAGCATCCACTGTCAGATGTGCATTATATAGCAGATACTATAAGGACTATATATAGCGTTAAAATGAAGACAAAGAGGGGATATGGAGAGATACGAAGGGTTAATGTTAATGCGGCTCCCATGTCCATAGAAGAACTGAGGATATTAAAAGAGATTGGTATTGGAACATATCAGGTATTTCAGGAAACTTACCATCATAAAACTTATAAAAAGGTTCACCCCGAAGGAACGATAAAATCAAATTATCAATGGAGGCTTTATTCTCTTCACCGGGCTCTGGAGGCAGGTATAGATGATGTTGCTATTGGTGCTTTGTTTGGTCTATACGATTGGAAATTTGAAGTAATGGGGCTTTTGTATCATACAAGAGACTTAGAAGAACGTTTTGGTATAGGACCACATACAATTTCCTTTCCTCGTCTGGAACCAGCAGTAAACACACCTTTTATTCAAGAGACAAAATATAAAGTTTCCGATGAGGATTTCAAAAAGATAATCGCTGTGATTAGACTCTCCGTTCCTTACACAGGTATGATTCTTACTGCCAGAGAACCGGCACACATTAGAAGAGAAGTTATCCCTTTGGGAGTAACTCAGACAGATGCCTCTACAAAAATTGGCATTGGTGCTTACAGTGATAGATATGATGAGCAGGAGGCAGAGAGACAGCAATTTCTTTTGGGAGATGCAAGAAGCCTTGATGAGGTGATAAGGGAACTTGCTCAAAAAGGGTACATTACCTCCTTTTGTACCGCTGGGTATAGATGTGGAAGGACAGGCAAGTGCATTATGAATTTACTGAAGCAAGGTAAGGAAAGATGGTTCTGTAAAGTAAATGCCATTTTGACTTTTAGAGAATGGCTTGATGACTTTGCGAGCCAGGAGACCAAAAGGGTGGGAGAAGAGATTATAGAAAAGGAAATAGAAGAAGTTAAGCGACAAAAACCATCTTTTTACCATAAATTTATGGAATACTATGAAAGGGTCAAGGATGGAGAAAGAGATCTCTATTTCTGAAAATAGGTTGGTGGAGAAACTGAATCGAATATCAGCTTTTATAAAGAAAAAATATGGTATACGTGTGAAGTTTGTGGAAATACTGGGAAAAAGATGGTCATATGTTGCGGGAGAGAAAGAGGATGGTCTTTCTTCGCCATTAACTGAGCGCATTAAGATAGACGAACGATTCGGCTTAATAACAGACCGATGGGAAGAAATACCCAAAAAGGAAAAAAATAATCTTATTTCATTGTTACAACGGGTAATAAAGAAATATGGATAAAAATCAGATATTATACTATTTGGAAAGTCCAAATATAGAAAAGGAATTATTCCAAAAAGCAGATGAAGTAAGAAAAAAATTTTGTGGAGATGAGGTCTATATAAGAGGTATAATAAATTTTTCCAGTTACTGTTGTAGAAACTGTCTTTATTGTGGCCTGCGAAGAGACAACAAAGAATTGAAACGTTACAGAATGAAGCCCCAAGAGATAGTAAATGTTGCCAGGAAAATTGTAAATTCAGGGGTGAACACCATTGTTCTCCAAAGTGGCGATGATTTCTATTACACTCGACAGACACTCTCTTGGATTATCCAAAAAATTAAACAGATGGGAGATGTTGCTGTTACATTATCTGTAGGGGAAAGAGCCCTTGAGGATTATAAAGCATGGAAAGAGGCCGGGGCCGATAGATATCTATTGAAGCATGAAGCAGCAAATCCAAAACTTTACGAGAAACTTCATCCAGGGCAGAGTCTGAGAAAAAGAAGAAAATTACTTCATATACTAAAAAAAATGGGTTACCAAATTGGTGCCGGAAATATTGTTGGACTTCCCGGTCAAACTCTTAAAGACCTATTGGATGATATCTTATTTTTAAAAGAGTTAAATGTCGATATGGCAGGGATTGGTCCCTTTATTCCTCAAGAAAATACCCCCTTAGGGAATTTTCCAAGTGGTGACCTGAACTTAACCTTGCGAGTTTTAGCTTTAGCCAGAATAGTAACTAAAAATGTACTTTTACCTGCTACGACTGCTCTTGCTACCTTAGATAGTGAAAATGGGCAATTAATGGGTTTAAAAGTGGGTGCCAACGTTATTATGCCAGATTTTACTCCAACGGGTTATGAAGAGAAATATCTCATTTACGATAATAAAGCCAGGGTAACCTTAAAAAGAGCTAAAGAAATTATTTTAAAAGCAGAGAGAAAAATCTCTGGGAGTAGAGGAGATTCATTAAAATGCGTAAGACACCAAAGGGTCTCCGTTTGCATATAGCCATCTTCGGAAGAAGAAACGCAGGAAAGTCTTCTTTACTTAATATATTGACCCAACAAAATGTATCTATTGTCTCTGATACACCTGGCACAACTACTGACCCTGTGGAAAAACCAATGGAGCTTCTACCTATAGGACCTGTGCTGTTTATTGATACTGCTGGATTAGATGATATAGGTGCATTAGGGAAATTAAGAGTTAGGAAAAGTTATAAGGCTTTTGAGCGTGCTGATATAATCCTTTTAGTTACAGAAGCAAATAAATGGGGAAAATATGAGGAGAAGGTCTTGGAGGAGGCAAAGAAAAGAGATACCCCTGTGCTGGTTGTCTTAAATAAGGTAGACATTTTTAAGCCTGATGTAAAGGTAAAAGAGAGATTGGAGAAAAGGAAAATACCTTATGTAAAGACTTGCTGCTCTTTATCCTGTAGTTGGGATACCACAGCGGAAGTTAAAAGAGAAATTATTAAATTGTTACCCCCTGACTGGATTGCTCAAAAATCAATTCTTGGTGATATTATTGGACCCGGAGATTTAGTTATTTTAGTTATACCTATAGATAAAGAGGCACCAAAAGGAAGATTAATTTTACCCCAGCAGCAGAGTATAAGAGATATTTTAGATAAAAAGGCTCTCTGTTTAATAACAAACGAAAAAAATCTAAGGGAAGCATTAATCAATTTAAATATAAAGCCAAAACTTGTGATTACTGATTCCCAGGCATTTAAAGAAGTTTTTGCAACTGTTCCCTCGGATATTCCCTTGACCAGCTTTTCTATTCTTTTCGCTCGCTTTAAAGGAGATTTAGATGAGCTGGTGAGGGGAGCTAAAAAAATTGATGAATTGAGACAGGGCGATAAAATCTTAATTTGTGAAGCATGTACTCATCACCCCATAGGCGATGATATTGGAAGGGTAAAGATCCCCAGATGGATTAAGGAAAGAATAGGAGGGAAAATAGATTTTGATGTTTATACAGGGCATGACTTTCCGGAAGATGTCAAGCAGTATAAACTTATTATTCATTGTGGTGCTTGTACACTGAATCGTAAAGAGATGTTGAGCAGGATATATGAGGCTAAAAAGCAGGATATCCCTATAACCAATTATGGAGTGGCTATAGCTTATCTTCATGGAGAGCTGGAAAGAGCAATTGACCCCTTTAAAAGGCATAAATATATAAGCCAGATAGTTTTCGATAGCGAAACCTCAGTTTTATAGATTTAAAGAGCAAGTATTTCGCAGGAGGCTGGAAAAATCCCGGGTCACCAGCAAAATTAATTTTGAGGAGGCGGCTATGAAGTTAAAGAAAATAATAGATTCTTTAAGTCTACAGAACTTTACACCCGAGTTGGACACAGATGTTGTGATCACAGGCTGTCATATCTCTGATGTCATGAGTGAGTCCTTGGCAAACGCTTCCGAGGGAAACCTGTGGATAACTCAGCAAAACAACCAGGTTGTGATCGCACTTGCTTCTTTAAAGAAAATTCCGGCTATTCTTCTTGTTAATGGAAAAGAGCCTGTTCCAGAAATGGTAGAGAAAGCAAAAGAAGAAGGGATAATTGTTCTGGTAACATCTCTTTCTTGCTTTGAGGTAGCTGGTAAGCTTTACCAGTTGGGTCTTTCGGAAAAAAAGACAACAGCCAAAATTTCAACATTAAACTAAAAGCTAAGGACAAAAAATGCATGATCTTTCTTTGCATATCCTTGATATAGTGGAAAATTCTATTAATGCAAAGGCAACCAGGGTGGAGATTTTAATAGAGGAAGATCTGGTAAAAGATAGGCTCCGTATAACCATAATCGACAATGGAGTGGGAATGGATAGTAAGTTGATCCCAAAGATTACGGACCCCTTTGCCACTACAAGAACCTGCAGAAAAGTAGGATTGGGTCTTTCTCTTCTAAAGACCAGAGCAAAACAGTGCCATGGAGATGTGACTATAAGCTCTTGTCTGGGAAAAGGAACAACTGTAGAGGCGTTTTTTCAATATGGCAATGTTGACCGACCACCCTTGGGAGATATTGCCTCAACTGTCCTGTGTATTATCTCGGCAAATCCTTCCTTAGATGTTATTTATAAACATCGTGTAGGTGATATGGTTTATCAATTGGATACGCGCAAGATAAAGAAGCTCGCAGGAGAATGTTACTTTAAGAACAAAGGCGTTCTTGCTCTTATTTCTAAGGATATAAAGAGAGGCCTTTGTGCTTTAAAAAAGGAAAGAAAAAAAGTTTTTAAAAAAGTATTTGGTTATGTACCTAAGGTAGATTTAGTTTAAGAATTAAAGGAGTGGAAAATGCAGAACATAAAGACAGAAGAAAAAAGCTTAACCCAGCTTACCGCCGAAGAAAAGGAGAAGTTTGCGGAGTTTGAAAGGTGGGCAGACCAGTACAGGAAGAAGCGCGGTGCACTCATAATGCTCTTGCATAGAGCACAGCAGATGTTTGGATATCTCCCGGGCGAAGTTCAGGAATACATTGCGCAGAAACTTAACAAAACACTAAGCGAAGTTTACGGCGTTGCTACTTTCTACTCTTTCTTTACCCTTTTCCCTAAGGGCAGGCATACCATAAGAGTTTGCCTTGGAACGGCCTGTTATGTGAAAGGGGGAAAGAAGATACTTTCTTCCCTCCAGAAGGAGTTAGGGATAGGAGTTAGAGAAACCACTTCCGACAGGAGATTCTCTATAGAAGTAAACCGGTGCATGGGAGCCTGTGCTCTTGCTCCTGTTGTAAGAATAGATGATGACATATACGCAAGAGTCAGTGCCAGCAAGATTCCAGAGATCTTATCAAGATACAGGTGATTAAGTTACACTCTCGTAAAAAACAAGGAGGCAATCATGGAGAAAATAACCTTAGAAAAACTTAAAAACATGAGAGAGCAGTATAAAAAATCCTTGGTAATAAGAAAAGAAGAAGAGGGGAAAGATAAAATAATAGTTCACATGGGAACCTGCGGAATTGCTGCAGGAGCAAGAGATGTTATGAGTGCTATTTTAGAAGAATTAAGCAAGGAAGGTGCTCCGGAGGTTATAATTATTCAATCAAGTTGTATTGGTTTGTGTGATAGAGAACCTATAATTACGGTTATCAGGTCCGGGGAATCTCCTGTTAGGTATTATCGGATGACTCCTGAGAAAATTCGCAGGGTTTTTAGAGAGCATCTAATAGGGGGAAAAATAGTAAAAGAATTTACAGGTTAATATAAAAATTAATGTAACGAGGTCAGCCATGAAAGTTTACAGATCGCATGTTTTAATTTGTGGAGGAGGCGGGTGTCTTTCTTCAGGTGCGCAAGAGGTAAAGGAGGCTTTTGTTTTGGAAATTGCCAAAAAAGGATTGGATGAAGAAGTTAAAGTAGTTGAAACAGGATGTGTAGGTGCTTGTGACCTTGGTCCCATTGCCATAGTACATCCAGGGGGGATATTCTACCGAAAATTGACCCCTGAAGATGTTCCTTTAATTGTAGAGGAGCATCTTTTGAAGGGAAGAGTAGTGGAAAAACTTGTTTACAGACCTCTCAGTGGTGAAGGAAAGGTTACAAGTTTTCAGGAGATAGATTTTTTCCGGTTCCAGCAAAAGAATGTGCTAAGAAATTGTGGAGTTATAGACCCTACAAGTATTGAAGAGTATATAGGTACTGACGGATATCAGGCACTGGCCAAAGTATTAACTTCTATGAGTCCTGAGGAAGTCATTGAAGAGGTTAAAAAATCAGGGTTGAGAGGTAGAGGCGGTGGAGGTTTTCCTACAGGAGTAAAGTGGGAATTCGCCAGAAAAGCTAAATCCAATCAGAAGTACATTATCTGTAATGCAGACGAGGGCGATCCCGGGGCATTCATGGACAGGTCTCTCTTAGAGGGTGATCCTCACAGTGTTATAGAGGGTATGGCTATTGGAGCCTATGCTATAGGAGCAGATCAGGGATATATTTATGTTAGAGCAGAATATCCTTTAGCAGTAGAGAGATTAGAAATAGCTATTAAGCAAGCAAGAGAGTATGGTCTTTTAGGGAAAAATATTTTTGATTCAGAATTCTCATTTGATGTTGAGCTAAGAGTAGGAGCAGGGGCTTTTGTCTGCGGGGAGGAAACAGCTTTAATAGCTTCTATTGAAGGAAAGAGGGGTGAACCTCGCCCAAGACCACCTTTCCCTGCTCAATCAGGACTTTGGGGCAAGCCCACCATTATAAATAATGTGGAAACGCTGGCTAACATTCCTCTTATTATTTTGAAAGGAGCATCTTGGTTCAGTAGTTTGGGAACTGAAAGGAGCAAGGGAACTAAAATATTTGCTCTGGCAGGAGATATAAGAAATACAGGTCTTGTAGAAGTTCCGATGGGGATACCCCTTGGGAAAATCATCTATGATATAGGAGGAGGAATTCCCAAGGGGAGAAAATTTAAGGCCGTTCAATGCGGAGGACCATCGGGAGGATGTATTCCTAAGGAATATCTTAATGTCCCGGTTGATTATGAATCTCTTCAGGAACTCGGTGCCATAATGGGCTCAGGGGGAATGATTGTAATGGATGAAAATACCTGTATGGTAGATATTGCCAGATTTTTTCTTGAGTTTATCCAAGAAGAGTCTTGCGGTAAGTGTCCTCCCTGTCGCATTGGCACCAAGAGAATGCTGGAAATTTTAACTCGAATAACTGAAGGTAAAGGAGAAGAAGGAGATATAGAGCGTCTTATAAAGCTGGGAGAGAACATAAAGAAAACAGCTCTGTGCGGTTTAGGACAAACAGCCCCCAACCCTGTACTAAGTACTATCAGGCATTTTAGAGAAGAATATGAACAGCATATAAAGTATAAGTATTGTCCTGCTTCTGTATGTCAGGCGCTGTTCCGCTCACCCTGTCAAAATGCCTGTCCTGCAAGAGTCGATGTTCCAGGATACATTTATCTTGTATCTCAGGGAAAATATGAGGAGGCAGTTGCTCTGATAAGGGAAAGGAATCCACTGGTTGCTGTTAGTGGTAGAGTTTGTGACCATCCTTGTGAAACAAAATGTCGCAGACAAGATTTGGATGAACCTCTTGCAATAAGAGATATAAAAAGATTTGCTGCCGATTATTTGCTTAACAATGGTGGGTATCCTCTTCCTTCGCTTCAAGAGAAAAAAGGAAAGAGGGTAGGTATAGTTGGATCAGGCCCAGCAGGGCTAACCTGTGCTTATCATTTAGCTAAGATGGGATATGATGTAACAGTTTTTGAAGCCCTTCCAGTTGTTGGTGGAATGTTAGCAGTAGGGATTCCTGAATATAGACTGCCGAAGGAAATTTTAAATAAAGAGATAGAAGAAATTAAAAAAATAGGTGTTGAGATAAAGACTGGTATCAAAGTAGGTGAGGATGTGAGTTTTGATGACCTTTTTAAGGAAGGTTACGAGGCTGTATTTATTGCTACTGGAGCTCACAAAGACTTGAAGTTGGAAATTGAGGGAGAATATCTGGAAAATGTTATGGGAGCTGTAAATTTCTTGCGTGAAGTAAATCTTGGGAGAATGCAGAAAATGAGAGGTCGGGTAGCTGTTGTTGGAGGAGGAAATGCTGCTATTGATGCTGCTAGGACAGCTTTGCGTCTGGGGGCAAGCGAGGTTAACATTATCTATCGCAGAAGAAAGGAAGATATGCCAGCTCATTTAGAGGAGATAAGGCAGGCTGAAAAAGAGGGTATTAAGATACATTCTCTCACCAATCCTGTTAAGCTAATTGGTAACGGAAAAGTAAGTAAGATGGAGTGTTTGCGTATGAAGCTGAGTGATTTTGACTCTTCGGGTCGGAGAAGACCGATACCTATTGAAAACTCTGAATTCCATCTGGATGTTGATTATGTTATTAAAGCGATCGGGCAGAAACCCGACCTCTCTTTTGCTACAGACCACTTAAAAACAGAGATCAGCAGAAGAGGAACTTTAGTGGTAAACAAAGATAATCTTAGTATTGGTAAGAATGGTATATTTGCAGGAGGAGACCTTGTTGCAGGTCCTTCTACTGTGATTGAAGCTATAAGGGATGGGATAAAGGCGGCTATTTCAATAGATAAGTATCTCGGAGGAAAAGGAATAATTGAGGAAAGGATAAGGAAAGAAGAGAAAATTGATCAGACGAAACCTGCACAGGAAAATCCTGAAGTTCAGCCGCGGATTAAAAAAATTGGAAATAAAAAAGACATAAATCTTAAAGATTTCTGTGAGACCGAGCCTGGATATACTGAAGATGAGGTTCGCCAGGAAGCACGTCGATGTCTTCGCTGTGATCTACAAGTTGATTGATTTTTTAAAAGGAGAAAGTGAATGAGTCAAGTAAACGTAACCATAGACGGAATAAAAGTCAGTATTGATGAAGGGGCAACTATCCTTGATGCGGCAAAAAAAGCAGGAATTAAAATTCCCACACTGTGTCACCTGCCCGAGATACAGAGCATAGGAGCTTGCAGGATGTGTCTTGTAGAGGTAGAAGGTTCTCCCAAGTTGCAGACTGCCTGTATGTGTCCAGTATCAGAAGGAATGGTGGTTAAGACAAATACTCCTGCTGTTCTTGAAGCAAGAAAATTTGTCTTGGAGCTAATTTTATCCAATCATCCTGCAGATTGTTTCACCTGTATTAGAAATGGCAATTGTGAGCTTCAAGAACTGGCCAATGAATTAGGTTTAAGGGAAATACACTATCCTGGAGAAAGAATAAAGGCACAAGTTGACTCTTCCAACCCCTGCTTAATAAGAGATGCGGAAAAATGCATACTTTGCAGAAGATGTGTAAGTATGTGTCACGAAGTTCAGGGAGTAGGGGTGATATTTCCACAAAAGAGGGGGTTTGAGACTACCATAGCTCCTCCTTTTAGTCTGGAACTTAGAGACGTTCCCTGCACTTTTTGTGGTCAGTGCGCCACTATTTGTCCTGTTGGAGCCATCTATGAAAAAGAATACATAGATGAGGTATGGCAGGCTCTAAATGATCCGGAGAAATTTGTTGTTGTCCAGACTGCACCTGCCATTAGAGCTGCAATAGGAGAGGAGTTTGGCCTTGAAGTAGGAACTCGCTGCACAGGAAAGCTTGCTGCGGCTCTTCGCCGAATGGGCTTTGATAAGGTATTTGACACCCAATTTGGTGCTGACCTTACCATCGTAGAGGAGGCAAATGAACTTGTATACAGGATAAAAAAAGGCGGAACCTTGCCCATGATGACCTCCTGCTGTCCTGCGTGGATAAAGTTTGTAGAGCATTTCTACCCGGATCTTCTGGATCACCTCTCCACCTGCAAATCCCCCCAGCAGATGTTTGGACCCATAGCCAAGACCTATTATGCAAAAAAAATTGGTATACCAGCGGAGAAGATGTTCGTGGTGTCGGTGATGCCCTGTACGGCCAAAAAGTTTGAAGCAGAAAGACCAGAGATGAGGTCAAGTGGATTTAGGGATGTTGATGCAGTCCTTACCACAAGAGAACTTGCCCGAATGATAAAACAGGCCGGGATTGATTTTGTGAATTTACCTGATGAAGAATTTGATGAGCCTCTGGGTATATCCACTGGTGCGGCAACTATTTTTGGAAACACTGGAGGAGTTATGGAGGCAGCATTACGTTCTGCATACGAAATTGTCACCGGGAAACAGTTAACTGAAGTAGAGTTTCGTCAGGTGAGAGGATGGAAAGGAATAAGAGAGGCAGATATTGAAATGGATGGAGCTAAGGTAAAGGTTGCGGTAGCTCATGGTCTTTCCAATGCCAGCTTCCTTCTGGACAGGATAAGGGAAGGCAGTTGTGATTACCATTTTATAGAGGTTATGGCCTGTCCCGGTGGATGCATCGGTGGAGGAGGACAACCTGTAGCCACTAATAGTAACATATATGAGATAAGAAAGAAAAGAATTGCTGCTCTTTACGAAGAAGACAAAGCTATGAGTGTAAGGAAGTCTCATGAAAACCCGGCAATAAAGGAGCTTTACAGGGAATTTCTTGGTGAGCCTCTGGGAGAAAAATCACATCACCTATTGCATACACATTATACTAAGAGGGGGGCTACTTACCAGAGGGAAAAAATATGGGTGTAGTAAGCACTATTGAGGAGAAATGTAAAAGGTGTTATACATGTGTTAGAAACTGTCCCGTTAAAGCCATAAGAGTAAAAAATGAGCAGGCAAAGGTAATAGAGGAGCTTTGCATAAGTTGTGGAACCTGTGTCAGAGTATGCAACCAGAAAGCTAAACGTATAGAAAGTGGGGTAGAAGTGACTTTAACCCTTTTAGATGAAGCGAGCTCTGTGGCAGCTATTCTTGCTCCCTCTTTTGTAGCAGCTTTTCCTGAGGTATCACCCGGACAGCTAGTTTCGGGGTTAAGAAAGGTAGGTTTTGATATGGTTTGTGAGGTTGCCTTTGGAGCTGAACTTGTTGCCTGTGAATATTCTCGTATTGCATCTTCTCGTCCGGAGGGGCTTATCTCAACTCCTTGCCCTGCTATTGTTGATCTGGTCGAGATTCACTATCCAGAGCTCATACCTTTGCTTGCTCCTATAGTTTCACCTATGATTGCTCTTGGACGTTACCTTAAAAAAGAAAAGGGACAAAATTTAAAAATAGTATTTATTGGTCCCTGCGTGGCAAAAAAAGAGGAGATAAAACATCCTTCTGTGAGAGGGGTTATAGATGCGGTGCTTACTTTTAGTGAAATCAAGGATATATTTGATAGAAAAAAGGTTCAGCTCAGCTTACAGGAGGAAGACGACTTTGACCCTCCCCATCCCGGTATTGGTAGGAGTTTCCCCCTTCAGGGGGGACTCCTGCGAACTGCAGCTATAAGTGGAGATATTTTGGAAGAAGATATTTTAACAGTTAGTGGGATTGAGGAGGCTCTGGAAGTTATTAGGGTTAAAAGCAAGGAGGGTTTAAGAGGGAAGTTTATAGATATTTTATTCTGCAAAGGTTGCATAAATGGACCGGTAATGGACACTAAACTGAACTTTGTCCAGAGAAGAGATAAAGTAATTGAGTTTGTCAGACAAGCTTTTTCCGAAAGGAAACTTCCTGTGGAAATAGCCTCTTCACTAAATTTGAAAAGGGGATTTATCAACAGGAAAGTAGGTCTTCCTGTCCCCAGCGAAGAAGAAATAAAGAAAATTCTGGTGCAAACCAACAAGTTTAAGCCGGAAGATGAGCTAAATTGTGGATATTGTGGGTATCATACCTGCCGGGATATGGCTATAGCTGTTTATCAGGGGCTTGCTGAGCCCCAGATGTGTTTAACTTACATAATTTCTAAACTGGAAAGTGCATTGGATGAGCTGAAAGAATCCCATGAGCAGTTAAAGAAGACCCAACATCAGCTTATTCAATCAGAAAAAATGGCATCCTTAGGACAACTTTCAGCAGGAATTGCTCACGAGTTAAATAATCCTCTGGGAGGAATACTCCTTTATGCCAATATGCTGGAGGAAGAGATGGATGCAAATGACCCTCGAAGAAAAGAAATTATCACTATTGTTAATGAAGCTACCCGTTGTAGAGAAATAGTGAAGGGACTGTTGGATTTTGCTCGTCAGACCAGAATTCATCCTGAAGATACAGATATAAATTCGCTTTTAAAAGAAGTAGCATCTATATGCAAGAGAGAAATTGACGTCCAGAAAAAAGACATCAAAATAGAGGTCGAAATTGAACCAAATCTTTCCTCCTTCTGTGTAGATGCCACTCAACTGAAACAAGCTCTTCTTAATATCGCCTTAAATGGGATGGAAGCTATGCCTGAAGGGGGAGTTCTTACTATAAGAGGTTTTAAAAAGGATAAACAAGTTGAAATAGAGATCAGTGATACAGGGTGCGGTATACCCAAGGAAAACTTATCAAAGATATTTGACCCTTTCTTTACTACTAAAAAAATAGGCAAAGGAACCGGACTTGGTCTTGCTACTGCACATGGGATAATAAAGATGCATAGAGGAGATATTCAGGTAGAGAGTGAGGTGGGAAAGGGAACAAAGATGATTGTTACTATTCCTGATAGAGTAGATGTGGAGGGCAATAACATAGTGGAGGGCAGTAACATAAATGAAGATAAAATAAGGCAGGGATATGCAACAAAAGAAAAGAATCTTGTTAATAGATGATGATGCTGATTTTATTTATTTAAACAAAGTTTTTTTGGAGAGCAAAGGATACCGGATTATCACGGCTTATAATGGTGAAGAGGGGTTGAAGAAGGCCATAGAGAATAAACCCGATTTGATAGTCCTTGACGTAATGATGACCAGAATAACCGAAGGCTTTGATGTTT
>QMQA01000006.1 GCA_003648845.1 Candidatus Aerophobota bacterium | reverse complement strand
CTTTGTCCCCTTTAAGCAATGCCTTAAAAGCTTCTTCACAGAGTACCGTTTTTATCTTTACCGTTCGGCCTTTAAGTTTTGCTTTATTTTTTATCAACTCCGAACTATTGGTCAAAGTGGTTCTCGCGGTAGCTAAAACCCCGATAACATTCCCGGTCTCAACAGCCTTCTCTGCCATAGGCTCATCAATTTTTAACACCGGTATATCTACTATTTTCTTTGCAACATCCACTCCTGGAGAAATACTGCTGCAGCAAACCATAACCAGGTCAGCCCCTGCCTCCTTACACAGAGCAACCTGACAGCATAGGCGTCTCACTATTGATGGAGTTAATCGTCCTATCGAGATCATCTCCTGTAGCAGACTTTCATCTACAATATGAAAAACACCGGTCTGTGGTAGTGCTTCAGCTATTAACTTTTTGAGAGTTTCTGCCAGTGAGACCACCGTATGGATGAAGGCTACTTTTTTCTCCATAGAACACTCGCTAAGTTCTTGGAACCTTCCGAAGGAGTTGTCCATAGCCCTCCACCACATCATTGATACCCAGTAATTTCATCAGGTGCCAGGCTGTAGCCTGATTAGCAGCAACTACAGGCTTTCCGCTGTCACTTTCAATTTCCTCAATTACATCGCTACAACGGAAGTTAGTGCAGGCAATAAAAATACCGTCGGCTTCCGGTACCACTGCCTCCATAGCAACCTGATAAGCCTGAGAAGGTTTAGTAGCACCTATCTCATAAAGGTCTTCAATCTGCAGTCCAGCTACTTTAAGAACCTCAAATCCGGAGGCTTCATAGAACTCTTTAAATTTTTTATTAATTTCATCAATGTACGGACCTGCAATAACAATCTTTTTAAAGCCCATAAAGCGCATAGCCTCCTCAACTGCAGTGGCGGTGGTGGTACAGGGAATCCCTTTGCTGTTAGACTCCATAGCTTCAATCTCTTTTTTATCCCAGCCTGGGCCCCCAACAAGGCTACCCGCGGTACAGGCAAAAGCAATGGCACTGTTTTTACCCAGGATCGGTGAGGTCATTCCTTCAGCCAGAAGACCCGCTGGTTCACGGAGTCTTGCACTCAGTTTCGAACACTCCTCTACATTAACCACTGGCTCCATGTGAATCCTGGTCTCTCTCACCTGAACATAAGATGGCAGCATTCGGCAAATCTCTGGAGTGGGATTTAAGTTTGGTCCAACTACAATCAGCCCTACTTTTGCCCGGTAACCATAGGGAACACCGTAAGCCTCCTCACTTTTTTGAATCATTTTGCACCCCTTTTTTATTTTATGTTCTTTATTATTTATATCCAAAAAGTGCAGGTAGCCACATAAAGATATCAGGAAATAAAGCTACCAGTATCATTATAGCAAATGTTAAGAAAAGAAAGGGGGGAATATCCGAAAATACTTCCTCAATAGTAGTTTCAGCCAATCGGCAAACAATGAAAAGACCAAGCGCAACCGGGGGTGTAATAAGAGCAAGCTGAACAACCATCACAAAAAGCAGTCCAAAATGGTGAGGCGAAATCCCATATGCAAGTGCTACGGGAGCAAGGCAGGGAACCAGCATGACCATGGTAGCAACAGCCTCCAGAACAAAACCAATAAGGAGCAGAGAAAAAAGAGTTATGATCAAAAAAAGCTGTGGATTTGTCGTTACAGACATGAGCATATCAGTTAATTTAGCAGGAACCTGGTAGGTGGTCAAAATCCAGGCAACGAGTTTAGCAGTAGCCAGCATCATAAAAACCACAGCACTTGTTTTGGATGCTCTGAGGAAACAGGAGATAATTTTTTTAAAGGTTAGCTTTCTTGTAACAAAAATACCAACTACCAGGGCATACGCCACTGCGACAGCTCCTGCTTCTGTGGGAGTAAACATACCGGAGAGGATGCCTCCTAAAATAATGACAGGAACCATGAGACCCAGTATGCCGCTTTTTGCCTTCTTTAATACATTGATAAAACTGAATTTTCCCCCACTGACAGGATAGTTCCGACGGACAGAGTAAATGTAGGCAAGAGCCATCATACCTAAACCAAGAGCTATACCAGGGATTATTCCAGCCAGAAAAAGACCAGCAATTGAAACTGCTCCTCCGGCTACATGGGCGTAAATAATCATAGCCACACTGGGTGGAATAATTGGTCCTACAATGGAGGAGGTAGCTGTTACCACAGCGGTGAACTTTTTACCGTACCCTTCTTTAATCATAGGGGGTATAAGCATAGAACCAATGGCCGCCGTATCAGCTAAAGCTACACCTGATACTCCAGCAAAAAGCATACTTGCAATGATATTGACATGGGCCAGTCCACCCCGCAGATGTCCTACAAGAGCATTGGCAAAATCAACCAGCCTGGGGAGAACTCCTGCCTCCTGAACCAGAAAACCTGCCATAATAAAAAGAGGAATGGACATAAGGACAAAAGAATCAATTCCTCCAAATATTAAAGTGGGAAGAATCATCAAAGAAGCTCTTTGAGTAACCAGGATAAATACCACACTTGTAAGCCCAAGACAAAATGCAACAGGAACACCCAGAAGCACGGTTACAGCAAAGACTATTGCTAAAAGAATCACGAGCTTGCTCCTTTATCAGATATCAGGCTGTCGGGGTCACTTTTTGCCTTTTTTACCTTCTCATACATTTTGGGAAGTAAAAAAAGAACCATAATAGAAGACCCCACGGGAATGGCAAGGTAAAACCAGAACACAGATACCCCCATAGAGAGAATGATCTGTCTCCACTGGTAGGGAAGAACAACGATACTTTCTATTATCAACAGGACAAGGAAAATAAGTAGAAGTATCTGGGCAGCTAAGTTAAAATAAGAGCGTGCCCGTTGGGGAAGTCTATCAACCAAAATTTTAATGTTAATATGAGCATCTTCCTTTAGTGCCAGGCCTGCAGCAAGAAAAACTACCCAGACCATTAAATAGCGAGCTAACTCTGCGGCAAAGGGGATAGTGGTTTTCAGAACATACCGCAAGAATACCTGAACGATAAGAATGAAAGTCATACTCGCGGACGTCGCAATAACTGCCAGCTCCACTGCTCTTTTAAAATAACGGTAAAACACTTCTCGCTTCTCCTTCAAAGAGTGAGAAGGCAGCTTCCCGACATATAGCAAAATGAGGCCGGGAAGCTGCCCCAGCTTTAACGTTTATTTATTTGCCCAGACAAAAAGGTCAACCAGCTTTTTACTCATTGGCCCGAATTTGTCGCTAAATTGTGGGTAAATTTTCTCTGTTGCTATCCGGCGGAACTCTTCTATAGTCTCCTGCGGAACTTTAATAACTGTCATCCCTTTCTTTTCCAGCTCTTTAAGCAGTTTCTGATTATCCCGGTAACATTCCTCTCTCTCACATAAAGTGGCCTTTTGAGCAGCCGCATCTACAGCCAGTTGAAGGTCCTTTGGTAATCTATCGTAAATTATTTTACTCATAACAAATGTCCCGGGCTCGTTTACATGACCGGTTAAGGAGTAGTATTTTTGAACTTCGTAAAACCTGGCAGTGTAAACCATTGCCGGTGGATTTTCCTGGGCATCAACAACTCCTGTTCGAAGAGCATCGTAAAGCTCAACCCAGTCTATAGGTGTAGGAGCAGCACCCAATGCTTTAAAGAAAGCAATATGAACAGGAGTGGGCAGGGTGCGAATCTTCACACCTTTCAAGTCCTCAACAGACCTGACAGGATTTCGGCGGGTGGTTACATGGCGGAAGCCATTGTCAAGATAACCTAACAGATGAAACCCTTCATTCGCCAGCCTCTCATTGAGATACTGGCCCAGAGGTCCATCCAGGATTTCAAACATAGTCTTGCGATCTTTCCATAGATACGGAAGAAGAGTAACTCCTATCTCAGGTGTATAGGATTGAAGATAACCTGTTCCACAGAGGGCTACTTCTAAAGTTCCCATTTTGACCATCTCTAAGCACTCTCTTGTCTTTCCCAGAGCACCAGCATGATACACTTCTACAGCAATTCTTCCATTACTTGCAGTCTCCAGGTACTCTTTAAATTTTTCCATTCCCTTACCCCAGGGATGATCAGCCGCAACATTGTTGGCAACACGGATGGTATATTCAGCTGCGTACAGACTGGACGTTAAAAGGAGGAGTATTAACACCATTACCACTATTACGGTAAACTTTCCTCCTGTCTTCATACTTTATACCTCCTTTTTAAAAATCTCACAAGACTCGAAGAGAAATGTCAATAATTTTTCTCCTCGATATCCTCTATTCCCAAACTGAAGCGGCCTTTTTATCCTCTCACCTCCTTTTCGGCCTTTTATTTTAAGCCCTGCTTTCTTCGTTTCTCTTGTTCATCCAGCAACCAGGAACCAACAACCAGTAACCGACTCAATCAAGTTTAAAAATCTCTGCCCCCTTTTTGCGGGGATAAAAATCTGCTGAAACCGACCAATTGATCTCCCCTATGAACTCTATTTTTCCTTCCTTTTGACAAAAAGGTCGATCATGGCCGGGAATTATAACCTCACCCATATCCTTGATTTTCTGGATACTCTTTTGAGCAGCAAAGGGAGAACCATATACCACATCCGGCCTGCCAGTTACAAATTCCCAGGCATTTTTTACAGCATCTCCACAGAGCAGGATACTTCTACTTTTCTTAACCTGCAATGCTATAGACCCCGGGGTATGACCTGGTACTTCAAACACCTTCACCCCTGAGGCAAGTTCAATTTCAGAAGTGAAAGTTTTGATTTGTCGATTTTGCAACAGATGATCCAGCATATCTGGTATAGAATGGTCAATTTTGTGACCCGCAATTACTTCTCGAGCGTACCGGAGTTCCCCGGATGATAGAACAGTTATGGCTTGTGGAAACAGTGTAAGATTCAGACAGTGGTCGTAGTGCAGATGACTGAGAACTACATGAGTAATATCTTCTGGAGTAATCTCCAAATTTTCCAGAGCTTTCAACAAAAGGTGTCGGTCTGCATAGTGGCCGGTATCAAAAAGTAACCACCCCTTCTCAAAAGAAAGCAAAGAAACAGTGCAATAACCCAGGAATCCCCGTGTAGTTCGAGCAGGTATACCAGGTAAAAGAATCTTAACATCTTCAATGGCAGTAAACTCTGGTGTCATCTTTTATCTCCATTTTGTAAGTTCTCCATAAAAGGCCTCCTGGAGTCTTCAGGAGTAATCCCGCTGGCACAGCCCGCTTCAAATCCTTCTTGAATAGCCTCATAAATTGTTCTCACTTTCTTACAATCTCCAACCTCAAATCGCCGAAATGGCTCATTTCTTATCTCGGAAATCAAGCTCCTGTTACTTCGATACCCTGTAGCCAGAACCACAAAATCAAAAGTTCCCAGATTCTGGATCTTAGCATTTTTTTTCACTGTAATTCGATGTTCTTCTACTGAAATGAGCTTAGTATTGGGAATAATCTCAGCACCAGCTTCCATCAAACGTTCCAAAACTAACTTGCGGCGAATAGGGGGCATCTCTTCTCCAATTTTATCTGTCATCTCTATTATTTTCACCTGGCCACCCCGAGCGGTTATAAACTCAGCAGTCTCAAGCCCCACTAAGCCTGCACCAACAACCAGATAAGTCCCCGACACAAAGGAAGAGCTACTTAACAGTTCTTCGGCCAGATACACATAGGGGTTATTAATGCCCGGTATCTCCGGTTTAATAGGATAAGAACCAGTAGCAAAAATAATTTCATCAGGCTGATAGTCCTTGATAATTTCAAGGGTTACTTCTTTGCCAATTATAAGCTCAACTTCAGTATGAGAGACCTGATATTCCAGATACTTCAAAAAATCCTGAAGGGGCTCTTTATAGGGGGGAACTTTCCCTACGAGAATCTTACCTCCAAGATTCTGTTTTTTCTCAAACAAGAAAACCCTTTGACCTCTCCGGGCTGCAACAGTTGCTGCCTCAAGGCCAGCAGGGCCACCTCCCACCACCATTACTTTTTTCCTTTGGATAGCTGGAACAATTTTAGCACCTTCCTTACCTACATAAGGATTGACCACACACCTGACGGGTTTTTGCTGATGTAGTTGCCAGAGACAAAAATTGCAAGCAATACAGGGCCTGATCTCATCTTCCCTATTCTCTGCTATTTTCCTGACAAAATCCGGGTCGGCGATTAACGCCCGCCCAACAGCAGCTAACTTTCCACCTTCTTCTAAAGCCCTTTTAAGCACTAAAGGACGATCAAGCCTTCCCACTCCAATCACTGGAATATTAACAGATTTCTGGATTTCATGAGCTAAGGGAAGGAGCGATCCTCTTGCCACCTCCATGGGAGGTGACATCCTGTGCTGTGTCTCACCAATGCCAGCGGATGCATGAATGTAGTCTGCTCCTTCAGCCTCAAGTCGTCGGGCAATCTCTTTAGTCTCCCGAAGTGTAAGCCCCCCGGGTACGAACTCGTCCACGCTAATTCTGCAACCAACTAAATAGCTTTTGCCTACCTCTTTTCGAACTGCCCGGAGCGTATCCACTGCTACCTGCACCCTTTTCTCAGGTGATCCCCCATACCTATTTCTGCGATTATTCGTGTAGGGAGAAAGAAACTGGTTGATAAAGTAGTCATGACAGGCATGCAGTTCAACACCATCAAACCCTGCCTCTTTAGCCCGACGTGCTCCTTGAGCAAAGGCGTGAATATATTTTTGTATTTCCTGTTCGGAAAAATCTTCAGGTTTTCGTTCCCGGAATCTTAAACTAAGTTGTACAACAACTTTACAAAAGGGATGAAGACACTGGCAAAGTTTTCTCAGTGAGGGAATAAGTGCATCATGATGAATACCCAGTTGATTTTTAAATCCTTTCCCATCCGGATGCACATAAGTCGCTCCCAGGATAATAAGACCTGCACCTCCTTTAGCTCGAGCAGTATAAAAATCGCAAAATTCCTGTGTAACTGCTCCGTCTTCTGCCGCAAAGTTAACAACCATGGGAGCCATAACAACTCGATTTTTCAAGCTAACCTGTCCAACAGAAATTGGCAAAAACAGAGAATCCAACTTCCCACTCCTAAAATGAAGGAGGAGTTATAACCCAGATAGTAACAGCTTTTCTTTTACCGACATTCTCTACTTTATGGGGGGTAGTTGAGGAAAAATAAATACTGTCTCCTTTTCTTAAAATATATTTTCTATTGCCCAGGGTTACCTCAATTTTGCCACTCAGTACAGTTCCAAACTCTTCACCCTTATGGGTATATGGTCTTGTGCCAGTGCTTGCGCCCGGGTTAAACACTTTATACAGAACTTCAAGTTTTCTTGTCAGGTCGGGACACAGCAGGTAAAATTCTATACCTTTGTCTGTCTTTATGAGTTTTCTCTCATTACTTCTAACAACAGGACTTTCGCTCTCCTCAGAACCAAAAAAATTCCCTATTGGAACTTTCAGGGTGCGTGAAATTGCCCATAATACATTTATTGAAGGGTTAACTTTTCCTCTTTCAATAAGGCTGATAAGACCCGCACTTACTTTAGCCTCCCTTGCTACCTCTTCGATAGTCCTGTCCTGCTGTTCTCTTAGCTCTCTTATTCGCATACCCAGATACTGATTGTATTTTCTTTCTTCTCTTGTTTTTTCTTTCAATTTGTCCCTGTATTTTATTATATTGAATTCTCTTTAATATTTTAAATTATCCTGAATAATTTGTCAAGCAAATGTTATGTAACAGCAAAGCCTTATAATTTCTGTAGGAAGAAAACAAGAAAATGCCTGCAGCCTAAAAAGCACTTGCAATACATTCAGATTTTTTGTATTATTTAGATTGACCCAATAAAATAAGGAGGCTTTTTATGGACAGGGTGAGGGTGCAACCTGATAAGATAAGAGAATTTTACCTTTTTGTGCTCGGACAGCTGAATGTACCAGCTGGAGAAATAGAAACGGTTGCTGATGCAGCAATTTTTGCCAGCCTGCGGGGTATCGACTCTCACGGATTTATTCCCACATTAACAAGAGCGGTTAAAGAAATTCGAGCAGGAATTGTAAAACCGGATGCCAGGATAAAAATATTAAAGGAAAATGAAAACGGAGCACTCATAGATGCAAATATGAGCCTGGGACCTGTTACCGGTGTAAAGGCCATGGAAATAGCAATTGAAAAAGCAAACAAGGCAGCTGTTGCAACCGTGGTGGCTTTTAACTGTAACCATTTTGGAACAGCATCATATTATGCAACAAGAGCTCTGGATAAGGATATGATAGGTGTGGTTTTCTGCAATGCTTCTCCCACTGTTGCTCCCTTTGGTGGCCGTGAAGCTGTTCATGGAACTAACCCTATGAGTTTTGCAATTCCTGCAGGAAAATATAATCCCCTGGTTCTGGACATATCAACCAGTGTAGTTGCTGGAGGAAAAATTATCCAGGCTCTAAGGAAGGGAGAAAAGATACCCGAAGGATGGGCACTGGATAAATATGGAAATCCAACAACTGACCCTAAAGCAGCTTTAGAAGGTGTGAGACTGCCCATGGGGGGTCACAAAGGCTACGGTTTAGGACTTGTGGTGGATGTATTTACTGCAGCCCTGGCAGGATCATTGATTGGAAAAGAAATTCCGCCTTACTGGGATCTAACCACCCCTTATGGTGCAAGCTATTTTATGATGGTTATTAATCCAGAAAGTTTTGCCGGAGTTGAAAAGTTCAAACAGAAAGTTGATCGTTTAATCCAGGATTGTAAATCCTGTGCCCCTATGGAAGGTTTTAAAGAAGTTATGGTGCCAGGAGAAGTTGAGTTAACAGAGGAACAAAAAAGAAAAAAAGAAGGTATCCCGGTAAATAAAAATCAATGGGACGAGATGGTAGAAACCTTGAGGTCAAACGGAATAAAACTTGACTCCTGGGAAAATACTTTATTTGAGGAAAAATATTAAAAAACGGATTTAACATGAAAGTCGAATTTTTTCTTCTGGATGCAGATTGTATAAAAGAAGGAGAGAGAACTTTAATAAGGCTTTTCGGCAAAACATATGAGGGGAGTAATGTAGTAGCCTTATTTGAGCATGAGCCTTATTTTTATGTTCTCGCCGAGAATCCGCAGCAAGCAAAAGGGGAGATTGAGGATCTTTTAGAAACAGAAAAGGTAAAGATAAAAAGAATAGACAAGATAAAAAGGGATCTCAAGGGAGAGAAAAGAGAATTCTTAAAGGTATTCTGTCAACTGCCCCAGGATACCCAGAAAATCCGGGACAGCATTAAAAAGCTTGAGAAAAAAAGAGGAGGAAGCGGTTCAGTAATAGAAGAGTACGAATATACCATCAGTCCCTACCGACGCTTTTTGCTGGATGAAAAAATAGACGGAAGTTGCTGGGTTGAGGTGGAAGGAGAACCTCTACAAACCAGGCTCAAAGCTGATTTTGCTATTGCGGGAAAAAAGATAAAAGCAGTAGAAAAACTAAAACTGCCCCCCTTGAAACTTCTATCCTTTGATATAGAGACCTACGAGCAGCAGGGGAGAAAAAACATAATTATGCTCTCTTTATGGGGTAAAGATTTTAAGAAAGTTTTAACCTATCAAAAGGAAGATTTTCAACCGTGGGTGGAAGTGGTTAATGACGAAAAACAACTTCTGGAAAAATTTGTTGAAATTATAAATCAATATGATCCTGATATCCTTGTTTCCTTCAATGGCGATTCTTTTGATTTTCCTGTAATCCAGGAAAGAGCATCCCAGAAGAAGGTAAAACTGACTCTGTCAAGGGACAGAGAAGAGATGAAATTTACCCGAAGAGCAAGGATATCTTCGGCCCGTATTAAAGGTCGCATCCACATTGACCTTTTTAATTTTATTAACAATATTCTCTCTCCCAATCTCCAGACTGAGGTTTTAAGCCTGGATGCTGTTTCTGGCGAACTTTTAGGAGACAAAAAGATAGAAATGGATTATCAGGAACTCCTTGAGGCCTGGCAAAAGAAGAAAGACCTGTGTAAGCTCACTGAGTACTGTCTGAAAGACTCTGAACTTACCTTTAAACTCGCCCATCTTCTCCTGCCCCAGATCCTGGAAATGTCAAAAACAGTTGGACAACTTCCCTTTGATATCTCCAGAATGACCTATGGTCAGCTGGCTGAATGGTATCTTACCAGAAAAGCGGTGGAAATGCAGAAAATCATTCCCAATCAACCCAAGTGGGAGGATATAAAGAAAAGAAAAACCTTCACCTATGCAGGAGGATTTGTTAAAGAACCTCTTGCAGGTTTGCATGAAAATATTGCCGTTCTTGATTTTCGATCTCTTTACCCCAGCATAATTGCTACATTTAACATCTCTCCGGAAACTTTAAATTGTTCCTGTGGCAGAGAAAACAGCTACCAGGTACCGGGAACGGATTACTGGTTTTGTAAAAAGGAAAAGGGGTTTGTCTCCAGTACAGTTGAAGAGCTCATTCAAAAAAGAGCCGAGTTAAAACAGAGAATGAAAAAAACCGAAAAAGATAGTCTGGAACATAAAATTCTGGATACAAGACAACTTTCCCTGAAAATAGTAGCCAACGCAATTTATGGAATGTTTGCCTTTGCCGGAGCAAAGTGGTACTGCAGGGAGTGTGCTGAAAGCTGCGCTGCTTTTGGGAGATTCTTTATCAAACAGACAATCCAGGAGGCGGAAAAGGAGGGTCTCACGGTAGTATACGCTGATACTGACTCCTGCTTTATAAAAAATCCCTTTCCCGATAAAGAGTTGAGCAAAGAGGTAGATAAATTCCTCAACCATATTAACAGTAAACTTCCAGGAATCCTGGAACTTGAACTTCAAGGAACATATAAGCGGGGAATTTTTATTCCCCGAGAAACAGCTCCGGGCACAGCTAAAAAACGTTACGCTTTAATTGACAAAAATGACAATCTACTCATAAGAGGATTGGAGACTGTTAGAAGAGACTGGTGTAACCTGGCAAAACAGCTTCAGCGTAAGGTATTAACCTACATACTCAAAGATAAAAAGGTGGATGAGGCTATCCAGTATGTAAGAAATACAATAGAAAAACTCAGAAAAAAAGAAATACCTCTCAAAGACCTCACAATTTACGAGCAGCTCACCAAACCTTTATCTACTTACAAGCAGATTGGCCCTCATGTAGCTGCAGCTCAAAAAATGCTACGGCGGGGCAAAAAAGTCAGTGAGGGAATGCTGGTTATGTTTGCCATAACCAGTGGCAAGGGCTCTATCTCTGAAAGAGCTGAACCTGTAGAAGATATCACCATCCAGGATATTGATGAAAATTATTACGTGGAAAATCAGATTGTCCCGGCAGCCCTGCGCGTTCTTCAGGTGCTCAAAGTTACAAGGGATAAGCTCCTGGGAGAGAGTTTATTTTAGTTAACATATTTTCTGAGAAGAGAGCGAACTTTTGCCTGCTGGTAGATTCTCTCTGTCTCCTTTTCTATTTCCTCATCATGACGTAAGAGTTTTTTGTAGTAATAATATATACTTAAAGCCTCATGCAGCCAGGTTAGCTCCCTTTCTCTCCGGGAGAGCTCAGAGTGGATATAAACAGTACCCTCATCAAGTCTTACCAGGCCTTTTATTTTCCTTTCCCAGTAAGGAGCAAATTCAGACTGGCTAAAGTCCAGGTATACTATTTCAAACCTCGAGGCCATAAATCTCAGAATATTATCCAGTTTTTTTAAATCCAGGTTATCTCCCGATAAAATTTCTTCCGAATTATCATACCTGCGAGCCATTTAACCATCCAGAGGTACCTGATGAGACAATAATAAATTGAAAACTAAGAAATGTCAAACCAGGCATTAAAGAGTAAGACATCAATCCCTCACAGGAGAGCGAGCAAAGAGGCGAAAAGAAAGGAAGGGAGAAACAGGAAGCATAATAAGTAGAGCATAATAGAGAAAAAGAATTACCACCGAAGGTGAACTTACCCGGGGGCAGAGAAATTGAGCAAGCCGGGGTGCCCAGAAGAAAGAAAGGAAATTAACGATAAAAAGCAGTCCCTTTAATGCAAGCC
Organism: Candidatus Aerophobota bacterium; assembly: GCA_003648845.1. Next base: position 1,584 of record QMQA01000006.1, on the reverse strand, counting down.
AGCTCGTATTAAATGCGAGCTGAGCTACCCGCAACGTAAAAGTAGCCAGAGTTAAAGAGAGAAACCCAAGTCCTAAAATCAGGGTAACAAGAGGAACTATTATTAAGTTGGCCACAACTCCAATTAAAGGAAACTGTTCAAAATAAAAGGCAAAAAGAGGCAAAAGAGAAAGTTGCGCAGCTAAGGAGACTGAAAAGGGTTTTCTTAAGAGACCCGGTAATCTTTTTAATTTTTTCTCAAGATAGGGAACAAGGTAAACAATACCTCCTACTGCCAGGAAAGACAATTGAAAGCTTACTGTAAATAAAGATAAAGGATTTACAAGAAGGATAATAAGTGCAGCAAGGCAGAGAATAATCATTAAAGGAACATCTCTATCCAGAAAATAACAGATAATTCCGACTGTAGCCATTAAAGTTGCTCTAACAATAGGTGGGCGTAGTCCGCTTAAAAAGGCATAATAAATGACAATTGGGAGAGCAACACCATAAGCAATTTTTGAAGAAAAACCGCTAACTCTAACTACGGTAAATACAATAAAAAGCAAAAGACCTACATGAAGGCCGGATACAACAAGAACATGAGCCGTGCCTGTTCTGCGGAAGCTTTCGAGAATCCGGGATGGTAAACCCTCCCTCTCTCCTAAAAGAATAGCCTTTAAAATGGAGGAATAAAAAGGGGGCAAATTTTTATCTATTTTTTCCTCCAGCCAGTTTTTACTGGAAAAGACAAGAGGAAGTAAAGGATTACCTGTGCCTTTTTCTAAAACTTCCACTTTTCCTGTGGTAACCTCTGTCCATATTCCCTGATAGGACAGGTATCTCTGCCAGTCAAAATCACCCTTTTTCTGTGCTGCCCGGGGTATGACAAGTTTTCCCCTTATTCTTACCACATCCCCATAACCATAGTATCTACGAGGAAAAAAACTTGTCACCCAGACTTTACCCTCAACCTTCTTCTTAATTTGTTTTTCTGAGAAAGTAGCAGAAATTAGACCGTCTCTGGTCGCCTGTTCTATCCAGAAAGGCTGCATTATAAAAGTTATCCTTTTCCTTCCATCTTCCCTTAAGCGAGGAGAGTTAATGATCCTGCCTGTTATCCACACCGAGGATCTGGAAGGTGCACATTTCACAATATCTTCTGGAGAGGGAAAATAAGAGGTATAAAAATGCAAGGTACCGGCCAGGAAAATACCGCCAAAAATAAAAGGGATGCTCAGTTTCCCTTTTTCTCTAAGATAAGCAAAAAAGGCAAAAGTTAAAAGAGCGACTTCGGTAAGGTAAAAGGGGAGCACAAAAGAGGGGGAGAAAAAAAGATACCTCCCAGCTAAAATTCCTGTTATAAAAAAGATAACAACTCCTACAATGGGCTTCTTAAACCACAATCTATAGCCTCACTCTACAGGGGTGCTATCCTTATATTGCCATTTCTCTGCTTAACCTTTTTCAAGAAGAAGCTCCAATAATTGAATGGGGTCAGGTCTCAACATTTGCTGGCCATATCTTCTATTCTAACAATTCAAGGTCATTCCTGGTAAAAAGAGGGGTTAATTTATACCCATATTTTTTCAATCTCTCACCGGCT
>QMQA01000005.1 GCA_003648845.1 Candidatus Aerophobota bacterium | reverse complement strand
GGATTAAATACCACTGCGGTATAAAAGAAGGTAAAAAAGATAACCGCCATGGCATATAAAATATAATAAGGGATAGCTCCTGGAGAAAGCCATCCAGCAATAGTCTGTGCAAAGGGATAATTAAAAAATCTTGCAACTGTTGAAGGCAAAAGTAATATAGAGACAGCGAAAATAATAGCTATTACCCCCACACCTCCTATACGAATGGGAAGATAGGTAGTCTGACCTCCATAGGCACGTCTTCCCACAACTCTTCTTGCATATCGAATGGGAATTCTTCTTTCGGCCTGATAAATAACCACAACTGCCGCAGTGATAAAAATAGCAATTACTACAAATAGAAAAATAATAAAGGGGACAAGCTGTCCAGCCCTGGCTAACCTTATTATATTCCCCATAGCGGGCCTGATACCTGCTACAATTCCTGCAAATATTATCAAAGAAATACCATTCCCAATCCCCCGCTCTGTAATTTTCTCTCCTATCCACATAAGCAAAACCGTTCCGGTGATAAGGGTAATAACCGCAGGAAAAATAAAGTTAAATCCCCGGGTGTAGACAAAAGCACCGTTATTTATACTCTGAATCCAATAACAAAGGGCCACCCCCTGAACAGCTGCTATAGGAATGGTAGCAAATCTTGAGTACTGAGTTATCTTTTTTCTTCCCTCCTCTCCCTGTCGCGCCAGCTCTTCAAGCTGAGGAACCGCCACAGTCAAAAGCTGCATTATAATAGAAGCACTTATGTAAGGCATCACTCCTAAGGAAAAAATCGACATCCTGCCCAGAGCTCCACCGGCAAACACATTCATCAGACCAAATGCCCCGGTTTGGAAAATTGTAGATTTAGCAAGAGCAGAAATGTCCACTCCCGGGATAGGGATAAAAGAACCCAACCTGAAAACAACAAACATAAGTAAAGTAAAGATTATCCTGCGTCTTAACTCGGGAATCTTAAAGATACTTTGTAATCTATTTAACACTTGATTACCTCTATTTTTCCCCCGGCCTGTTTGATTTTCTCCTCTGCATTTCTGGAAAAAGAGTGAGCCTTCACATGTAAAGGCTTATTTAACAATCCCTTACCCAGTATCTTAACTTTATCAGCTTTTTTAACAAATCCTTTTTCTTTCAAAAATTGAGGATCAATGCTGGTATTAGCTTCCAGGGGATTTAAATCGCCCACATTTACAATCTCAAATTCTACCCTCCGGGGAGAGTTAAAACCTCTTTTTGGAACTCTCCTGGTTAAAGGCATCTGTCCTCCTTCAAACCAAGAATAGACCTTCCCCCGTCCACGAGCCTTCTGTCCTTTATGACCCCGGGTAGAGGTCTTGCCGTGACCTGAGGAGGGACCTCTCCCCACCCTTTTTCTTTTATGAGAGGCCCCGGGAGGAGTTTTAAGTATCTTTAGATTCAATTTCTCCACCTTCTCTTCGCAGTTTTAAAATTTCATTCGGGTGTTTTAAACTCTTCAATCCCTCCAGAGTAGCCCTTGCCAGGTTAAGAGAGTTGTTGCTACGCAGGGATTTGGTTAAAATATCTCTTATGCCAGCAAGCTCCACCACAGCCCTTACAGCTTCTCCAGCAATGATACCCGTACCCGGAGAGGCTGGTTTTAAAAGGACCTTTGAGGCCTTAAATTTTCCTATGACCTCGTGAGGGATGGTACCATTTACCAGAGGAACCTGAATGAGATTTTTTTCAGCCTCACGACGTCCCTTGTTAATAGCAAGTAGAAGTTCCCTCGCTTTACCCAATCCCAGGCCAACCCACCCATTTTTATTCCCCACAACTACCAGAGCGTTAAATCCTATTTTTCGGCCTCCTTTAACTACCGTAAAAACCCTTTTAACCCTTATAAGTCTTTCTTCCAGCTCCCCGATCTCCTCGGGCAGTTCAGAAAGTTCCTCTATTATTTCCTTCTGCATTTTAACCTCTTACTTTCTTATTAAAATTCAATTCCCTGCTTTCTAACTCCTTCTGCAAGAGCTTTAACTCTGCCATGATAAGGATAACCACTCCGATCAAAAACTAACTTCTTGATACCTTTTTCTGCAGCAATCTTTCCAAGTTCTTCTCCTAACTTCCTTGCAATATCTATACTCTTGCAATTTGTCGCTCCTTCCTTTTTGTATTTAATAGAACAAATATAGGCAATTGTTTCGCCTTTTTCATCATCAACCAATTGAGCATAAATATAGCGGTTACTCTTATATACACAAAGGCGTGGCTTATCTGCATCTCCCCATATCTTTTTCCTTACCCTTTTCTTTCTTCTCTGTCTTGCCAGAATTTTATCCTTTGGTGAAATCATCTTCTTCTCCCAATGCTAACCTTTACTGCCCAGAGCGGCCTTGCCCACCTTTAACTTTACAATCTCATCTTTGTATCTGATTCCTTTTCCTTTATAAGGCTCGGGCTTCTTAAGGCTTCGGATCTCAGCAGCCGCCTGTCCAACCTTTTGTTTATCGCATCCTGAGACTTTTATTGTAGTAGGATCCGGGGTCTGGATCTGAACTCCTTCAGGAGGTGTATACTCCACAGGATGAGAAAATCCCAGACTAAGTACAAGCTTACCTTTCTCTAATTTTGCTCTGTAACCCATACCTACAATTTTTAGCTCCTTTTCATATCCTTCGGATACACCCTTTACCATATTAAAAATCAAACTCCGGATGGTTCCGTGTAAGGACCTGCTCTGCTTATCATCTTTTAACCTTTCAACCACAATCTGGCCGTCTTCAATATTTACCTTACAACAGGAGGGAACTATCTGAGAAAGCTCTCCTTTTGGACCCTTAACTTTAATTTGCCCCTCTTTAAAAGAAACTTCTACCCCCTGCGGAACAGACACGGGTTTTCTTCCAATTCTGGACATTTAATGACTCCTTTATTACCACACATAACAGAGGACTTCTCCTCCCACTCCCAACCTTCTGGCTTCTTTCCCTGTAAGAATACCTTTAGAGGTAGAAAGAATGCATATACCCAAACCACTTCGCACCCGGGGAATTTCATCTTTGCTAACATAAACTCTTCTTCCTGGTCTACTAACTCTCTCCAGATGCGTAATTACCCTTTCCCCTCTTCCGGGAGAGTACTTCAGGTATACCTCTATAAATTTTTTCCCTTCCCGCACCTTTATCCTGTACCCTTTAATGTATCCTTCTTTAGTTAAAACCTCAGCTATGACCTCTTTAAGTTTGGAAGAAGGAGCTTCTACGCTTTCTTTGTAAACCATATTGGCATTTCTAATGCGGGTTAGAAAATCAGCAATTGGATCAGTCTGCATTTTTCCCTCTTTTTGTAATTTTTCAGGTACTTTCCTCACCAGCTTGCCTTTTTAATTCCGGGAAGATACCCCTTATGGGCTAACTCCCGCATACATAAGCGACAAAGACCAAAGTAACGAATGTATCCCCGAGGACGTCCACACCTCTCACACCTGTTATACTTTCTAACCTTGAATTTAGGATCTCGCCTGCACTTTTCAATTAAAGATTTTTTTGCCATATTTATCCATCCGTTTTTAAAAACTTATCAAGCCTGGCTCCCAAGCAACTAATAGAATAGCTAACTATTACTTCCTGAAGGGCATACCTAATTTCTGAAGAAGCCTTTTAGCCTCCTGGTCATTTTGGGCAGTGGTTACAATGCTTACCGAAAGACCCGGCAGTTTTGAGGCACTTTCATACTCTGCTTCAGGAAAAATCATCTGATCCTGCAACCCCAGGGTAAAGTTACCCCTTCCATCAAAACAATTATCGGAAACTCCATGAAAATCACGAATACGCGGCATAGCTAAATTAAAAAGTCGATCCAGAAATTCATACATTCTTTCTCCTCTCAAGGTAACCTTACAACCAATCACCATACCTTTCCTGAGATTGAATCCAGCAATAGACTTTTTGGCCTTGGTTACTACGGGAGCCTGACCTGTGATGAGAGATAGGGATTTTCTGGCCATATCTATCAATTTGGGCTCGGTTTTTGCTCTGCCCAGACCAATATTTACACAAACCTTCTCCACCCGGGGAACCCTCATGGGGTTATCCAGACCCAGCTCTTCCATCAGCTGGGGAACAATCTCCTTTTTATAAAGCTCTTTTAATCTTGCCATTGACAGATCCTCAGTCTATAACTTCCTTACACTTTTTACATATCCGCAGCTTCTCTTTTTCCCCTTGGCCCAGCAAAGACACCTTTATGCCAATCCTTGTCCTCTTTCCACAACGAGGACAGATTAACATCACCTTACAGGATGGAACAGGAGCTTCCCTCTCCACAATTCCACTTTCCTGTCCCCTTTTTCGAGCTCTAATATGGCGTCTGGTAATATTTACCCCCTCTACCACTAATTTACCTTCTCCGGGAATCCGCTCAATTACACGACCTACCTTTCCTTTGTCCTTTCCTGAAAGAACAACCACTTCATCTCCTACTTTGATTCTGGACATATTCTACCTCTTTAAACTAAACTTGCTACCAGGCTAAAGAACCTCCGGAGCAAGGGAGATTATCTTCATAAAATTTTTATCCCTCAGTTCCCTGCAAACTGGTCCAAAAATACGTGTACCTTTAGGATTACCTGCATTATCAATAATTACACCTGCATTATCATCAAACCTTATATATGTTCCGTCCTTCCTCCTTATCTCCTTCTTGGTTCTCACCACCACTGCCTTTACCACCTCACCCTTGCTGATTTCCGAGTTAGGGATAGTTTTTTTTACTGAACCAACAATCACATCCCCAATACTGGCATATCTCCGGGCAGAACCCCCTAATATCCCAATACACATTATTTTCTTTACCCCTGAATTATCCGCTACTGTTAGTTGTGTTCGAAGCTGTATCATTGCTCATCTCTTTCCTGGTAAGTATTTCTACTACCTTCCAGCGCTTTTCTTTGGATAAAGGCCTTACTTCCTCTATCTTTACCAGGTCACCCACTTTGCACTCATTTTCTGCATCATGGGCTTTTACCTTTTTTTCCTTTGTTATGGTCTTGCCGTATAAAGGATGAGGGACTCTACGCCGAATTTTAACTACCACGGTCTTTTCCATCCTGTTACTAACTACTTCTCCGATTCTAATTTTGGAAGTTTTCTTCAATTTAAGCTCCCCTATCTATTCCCAATTCTTTCTCTCTTAAAAGGGTCTTTATTCTCGCTATATCTTTTTTTATCTGCCTTATGCCGGAAGGATTGGTCATTCTTCCCTGACTTGCCTGAATCCTCAAATCTAAAAGCTTCTCCTGGAGTTGTTTCAACTTTTCTAACAGATCCTGTCTTTCCAGCTCTCTCAGCTCGTTCACCTTCATACAATAACCTCATGAGTGGAGACAAATTTTGTCTTTACAGGAAGTTTGTAAGAAGCCAGATCAAGAGCAGCTTTTGCCTTTTTTTCCTCAACACCCCCCAACTCGAAAAGCACCCTTCCTGGACGAACAACAGCTACCCAGAAAGCTGGTTCTCCCTTTCCTTTGCCCATCCTCGTCTCTAAAGGTTTTTTGGTAACTGGCTTATCCGGGAAAATTCTTATCCACACTCTTCCCTCGTGTTTCAAACTCCTCACAATAGTAACACGAGCTGCTTCAATCTGGCGGGCAGTTATCCATCCTCCTTCCCGGGCAATCAAACCGTATTCCCCAAAGCTCAGCTCTGAACCACTGCTGGCCACTCCTTTAATACTTCCCCTTTGCGTCTTCCTGTATTTAACCCTTTTCGGCTGTAGCGGCATCCTCAAACTCCTCTTCGGCAAAAATTTTCGTAGAAGGCATAACATCGCCTTTATAAATCCAGACCTTAACCCCAATACATCCATAGGTAGTATGAGCGGTGGAGGTTCCATAATCCACATCAGCTCTCAAGGTGTGCAGTGGAATTTTCCCCTCTTTCATCCATTCTTTTCTGGCTATCTCTGCTCCACCTATTCTACCTTTACACATTACCTTAATTCCTTCTGCACCTCTTTCCATAGCTCTTGAAATAGCTTCTCTCATGGCTCTTTTTGCACTGACTCTCCTTTCCAGTTGAAAAGCAATCCTGTCAGCTACCATTTGGGCGTCCAGCTCTGGTTGAGGAATTTCCTGAACATTTAAAAATATCTTTGCATCAGGAGCATACTGCGAGAGCTCCTCTTTTACCTTTTCAATAGTTTCTCCTTTCCTGCCAATTATTATACCGGGACGTGCAGCATATATAGTTATCCTTACTTTATTGGTGGCTCTTTCTATTAAAATATCAGAAATATTGGCCCGATTGAACCTATCCATAAGATGCCTGCGTATTTTGAGGTCCGTTTGTAAAAATTTTGCATATTCCTTATCATCTGCATACCAGCGAGACTGCCATTCCTTAATAAAGCCTAATCTCAACCCTTCTGGATGTACTTTCTGCCCCACTACTTCTTCTCCTTACTTTAATTAGTTTACAGTTCTTAGCTGCTGGTTGTTAGCACTCTTCAGACTCAGAGCTAACAACCAACAACCAATTAAGACTTTGTATCAAGAACAATAGTAATATGAGAGGTTCTTTTGCGTATCAGGTCAGCCCTCCCTCTTGCTCTTGGTTTTATTCTTTTTAAAGTTGGCCCTTTGTCCACCTGGGCAAACTTAACAAATAAGTTCTCTTCTGTTAGGCCATGCTGGTTTTTAGCATTAGCTATGGCTGATTGAAGAATATCTTTCATAATACCACAACTCTTTTTTGGAGTTAACGTCAGAATATTCATAGCCTCCTGTACCGGCTTGCCCCTTATTAGCGCGGCAACCTTTTGAGCTTTAAAGGGAGATACCCTTATGTACTTTCCAGCAGCTCGTACTTCCATCTTTTACCACCACCTTTTATTTGGGTGCAATAACTCTCTTAGTATGGGCACCATGATGGTCAAATTTCCGGGTTGGAGCAAACTCTCCCAGCTTATGCCCTACCATCTCTTCAGTAATGTAAACATTATGAAAATCCTTACCATTGTGAACGGCGAAGGTAAAACCTACAAATTCTGGAATTATAGTAGATCTTCGAGACCAGGTTTTAATCGGTTTTTTCTTTCCTTCCTTTTTGACCTTTTCTACCTTTTTAATTAAAGATGGGTCTACCCAAGGTCCTTTTTTAACAGAACGACCCATTTTACCCCCCTTATTTTTTCCTCCGCTGAACTATTAACTTATCAGAAGGTTTTCCTTTCTTTCTCGTTTTCTTCCCCTTAGTAGGTTTTCCCCAGGGAGTTACAGGATGTCTTCCCGGACCACTACGACCCTCACCCCCTCCGTGGGGATGATCAATTGGGTTCATAGCAGAACCGCGCACATAGGGCCTTCTCCCCATCAGACGAGCTCTACCTGCTTTACCTATCTGGATATTCTCATGTTCCACATTTCCTACCTGTCCTATAGTAGCGCGGCAATCCAGGCTTATAAGTCTAATCTCCCCTGAGGGAAGTTTAACCTGAGCATATCCTCCCTCCTTGGACAAAAGCTCTGCTGAGGTACCAGCAGAGCGAACAAGTTGACCTCCCTTGCCTCTCTTCAGCTCTATATTGTAAATAGATGTTCCTTCCGGTATACGGAAAAGAGGAAGAGTATTTCCTACTTTAAGTGGTACATCTTCACCCGAAATTACTTCATCTCCTACCTTGAGACCTAAAGGAGCAATAATGTATCTTTTTTCCCCATCCACATACTGCAAAAGAGCAATACGTGCAGATCTGTAGGGATCGTATTCAATAGATACAACTTTTGCCGGGATCCCATCTTTGTCCCGTTTGAAATCTATTATCCTGTATTTTTTCTTAACTCCACCTCCTCTGTGACGCGAAGTAATTCTACCCTGGTTATTTCTACCCGGTGCTTTTTTTAAATCCACAGTCAAAGATTTTTCTGGCTTGTTCCTGGTGATCTCGGAAAATGTGGAACCGGTCTGATGTCTTCTGCCCGGAGATGTAGGTTTATAAACTTTAACAGGCATAATTAAACTCCTAACCTTTCAATGGTATACCCTTCTTTTAACTTAACAATTGCTTTTTTCCAGCGAGAAGTTTTTCCCACCACTCTTGTTCTCCATTTTCTATATTTTGGTTTAACCGTCAAGGTTCTAACCTTATCTACTTTCACATTAAAAAGCTCCTCCACAGCATTTTTTATTTCAATTTTATTTGCACCTGGAGGGACTTTAAAAATATAAATGCCTTCTTTTTGTAGATCGGTTGCCTTTTCAGTTACTACCGGACCCATTATTATATTATAAGGACTTTTACTCATTTTTCAACCTCTTTACCAGCCTCATTATGGACTCCTGTGTAAAAAAAACATTATCATGAAACAGAATATGACAGGCGCTAAGATTATCAGCCATAACCAGTCTCAGGGTTTTTATATTGGAAGATGCCCTTTTTAGCTTTTCATCTTTTTCGCTAACTACGACCAGACTTTTTTCCTTATGATCATCCGTTTTAACAAAATTTGCTAAAAAGGAGGCCATTTCTTTAGTTTTTCCTTTCTCAATGGCTAATTTATCAAGTATAAATAGCTTTCTTTCTTTTATTTTTAATCTAAGTGCAGAGACCAGAGCAAGTTTTCTTTTCTTTTTGGGAAGGGGGTAGCTGAAGTTGCGCGGTTTAGGACCAAAAACTACTCCTCCACCAACCCAGAGAGGAGATCTTATACTACCGGCTCTTGCTCTGCCTGTACCTTTTTGCGGCCAGGGTTTTCTTCCTCCTCCACTAACCTCTCCCCTGGTCTTGGTAGACACTGTCCCCTGGCGCAAATTGGTTTGATAAGCTAAAACAGCCTCCCTTAAAAGAGGCTGGTTTACCTCTCCTGCAAAGATATCATCCTCTAAGCCACAACTACCTATTTTTTCTCCTTGCATATTATAAACATCCCACTCCATTTTATCCTTTCCCCTGTTTTACTATTACAAGATCACCATTTTTTCCTGGACAACTTCCTTTTATCAATAAAAGATTTTCTTTTTCATCCACCTCTATGACCTTTAAATTTTTTATGGTTATCCTCTCTCCTCCCATCCTGCCGGGCATTTTTTTACCTTTAAATACGCGGGAAGGGTCAGCTGATGCACCAATTGAACCCGGGCGACGATGCCATTGACCTGATCCATGAGAAGCTGGTCCTCCAGCGAATCCATGTCTTTTCATCACACCGGCAAATCCCTTTCCTTTTGATATACCGGTTACATCAACCACATCCCCTTTTTTAAATATACTAACTTTTACCTCCTCTCCCACCTTATAAGAGGCAAGTTTTTTCTCATCATCTATCCTTACCTCGTACAAATAGCGTCTTGGCTTAACTCCATATTTCTTAAAATGACCCAGCAATGGTTTGTTTAATTTCTTTTCCTCTACTTCCTCAAAACCCAATTGAAGTGAGGTGTATCCATCTTTTTCCTTTTCTTTTTTCTGGACTACCACACAGGGTCCTGCCCTCAATACTGTCACAGGTATTACCTGATCCTCTTCAATAACCTGTGTCATTCCCAATTTTTTTCCCAGTATAGCTTTCATTTTCCTCCCTTTATAGCTTAACCTCTACATGAACTCCCGTGGGCAGGTTCATACCCATGAGAGCATCAATGGTTTTAGGATTTGAATCCAAAATGTCTATAACCCTTTTATGAATCCTCATCTCAAACTGTTCCCTGGAATCTTTATGTGTATGAGGAGAGCGAAGCACAGTAAACCTTTTAATTTTCGTAGGTAGTGGAATAGGTCCACAAACCTTGGCACCGGTAGCTTCTATAGTCCTGACAATACGCTCTATTGAATGATCCAGAATCTTATGGTCATAAGCTTTTAACCTTATCCTGATTCTCTGCTTAGGCATCTTCCAAACTCCATCTTTTTTATTTTCCCAGGATTTTCTTTGCCTTCTCTTCGGGAACTTCCTGATAATGAGAAAACTCTATGTTTGGCACAGCTTTTCCTCGAGAAAGAGAGCGAAGAGAAGTAACATACCCGAAGAGCTCTGATAAAGGTACATGTGCAACAATATTTTTCATTTCACCAATAGTTTCTGTAGATAAGATCTGTCCGCGCCTGGAAGAAAGATCAGCAATAATATCACCCAGAAATTCTGCAGGAGTTCTAACCTCTACCTTCATTATAGGCTCCAGCAAATAAGGATCAGCCTGTTGGGTAGCCTTACGAAAGGCAATAAATGCTGCAGTTTTAAAAGCGTATTCTGAAGAGTCCACCGGATGATATGATCCATCAAGTAAAGTAACTTTAACATTCACCAGAGGATATCCACCCAATACCCCTGAAAAAAATGCCTGTTGTATACCTGCTTTAATAGCAGGAATGAACTCCTTAGGAACAACTCCTCCCTTAGTTTTATCCACAAAGACCTCTTCGCTATCCTTCCCGGGTTCAACCTGGAGAACTACATCCCCATATTGACCTCTTCCACCTGTCTGATGAATATACCTGCCCCTGGCCTGAGCTTTTTTTCTTATACTCTCCTTGTATGCAACCTGAGGCTCACCTGCATTGACTTTGAGACCAAATTCCCGTCTAAGTCTGTCTAAAATTATCTCCAGATGAAGCTCACCCATGCCAGAGATTATAGTCTGTCCGGTTTCCTCATCCTGCCTTACTTTAAAGGTTGGATCCTCTTTGGCTATCTTATAAAGAGCGTCAATCAGTTTATCCTGATCAGCTCGGGATTTTGGTTCAATAGCCATAGATATTACAGGTTCGGCAAATATTATTGACTCAAGAAGTATGGGATGATTTCCATCACAAAGAGTATCACCAGTTTCGATATCTTTAGGACCCACCAGAGCCCCAATTTCTCCAGCACACATTCTCCCTCTCTCAATCCGATAGTTAGCATGCATCTCCAGTATACGAGAGATACGTTCCTTCTTATTTTTGGTGGAATTATAAACGTAAGAGCCGGCAGTTAATATACCCGAATAAATTCTGAAATAGATGAGCCTGCCCACATAGGAATCAGTTGCCACTTTAAAAGCAAGAGCGGAAAAGGGTTCCTTATCGGAAGAGAGTCTTTTCTCTCTTTCTCCTGTTAAAGGATTCATACCTTCAATCGGAGGAACATCCAGAGGAGAAGGTAGATAATCCACGATACCGTCCAGGAGAGGTCTTATCCCCTTGTTTCTCAGAGAGCTCCCACAGAAAATAGGAACAGCACGGTGTTCCAGGGTTAACTTCCTTATACCTTTTTTTATCTCCTCTATGGAAAGAGAACCTTTTTCTAAGAACTTCTCCAGAAGTTCATCACTGGCCTCAGCCGCCTTTTCTACCAGGTCATGATGAAGCTTGAAGGATTTTTCCCGCAGGTAGCCAGGAATTTCCTCTTCCATAATTCTGGCATCCAGTTTATCGCTTTCCCATAAAAGTGCACGCATTCTAACCAGGTCAACCAATCCTCGAAAACTTTCCTCCTCACCTATCGGAAGCTGAAGAATAAGAGGGGTAAGCTTAAACTTATCCTTAATCTGGTCAATCACTCTAAAGAAATCAGATCCAATACGATCCAGTTTGTTGATATAGGTAATGCGAGGAATTCGATACTTATTAGCCTGACGCCAGACTGTTTCCGATTGAGGCTCAACTCCCTCTACCCCACAGAAGATAATTAACGCTCCATCAAGAATTCTTAAGGCCCGTTCCACCTCCACCGTAAAGTCTACATGCCCAGGGGTATCAATAATATTAATACGATGCCCCCTCCAGGTGCAGGTAGTAGCAGCAGAGGTTATAGTAATACCTCTTTCCTTCTCCTGTTGCATCCAGTCCATTACCGCGGTACCCTCATGAACCTCACCTACTCTATGGATTTTTCCGGTATAATAGAGGATCCGCTCGGTAGTTGTAGTTTTACCTGCATCAATATGAGCAACAATCCCGATATTTCTTATTTTTTCTAAAGGAAAACACCTACCCTTCATAGCTTACCATCTATAATGGGCAAAGGCACGATTAGCCTCTGCCATCCTGTGAGTATCTTCTCTTTTCTTTACCGCCGGACCTTCTCCTCGGGAAGCCAAAATAATCTCTTCGGCTAATTTTTCTTTCATTGGTTTGCCCTTTTTCTCCCTGGCAAACTCAACTATCCACCGAATAGCAAGAGCCTCTCTTCTCTCCGGCCTTACTTCCGTCGGTACCTGGTAAGTCGCCCCTCCCACTCTTCGGGGACGTACCTCAAGAGTGGGCTTAACATTTTCCAGAGCGGTCAAAAATACCTCAAGAGGATTCTTTTTTGTTCTCTTCCGAATTATCTCAAAACATTCATAACATATCTTTTCTGCCTTACTTTTTTTCCCGTCTCTCATCAATTTATTTATAAATTTAGCCAAAGTTTTGCTGTTATAAACCGGATCTGGAGCAACCTCCCTTTTTTCAGCAATCCTTCTTCTGGCCATCTATATCTCCTTTTTTAAATAAATTCCGAAATACGAGGTTAACTGTTTATCCTGATTTCTTGCGCCCATACTTGGAACGAGCTTTCTTTCTTCCTTCTACCCCTGCCGTATCCAGACATCCCCGTATGATATGGTATTTTACACCTGGAAGGTCCTTAACTCTACCCCCCCTTACCAGAACAATTGAGTGCTCCTGCAGATTATGACCTTCGCCAGGAATATAGGCTGTTACCGTTTTGCCACTCGAGAGTCTAACCCTGGCTACCTTTCTCAAAGCAGAGTTAGGCTTCTTGGGCGTAAGAGTCCTGACCGCTACGCAAACACCTTTTTTCTGAGGAGACCTCTCCAGAGCTAAACTTTTCCTCTTTTTCTTTGGCTTTTTTCTACCCTTTTTTACCAGTTGATTTATAGTAGGCATAAAATCTCCTTATTGCTTTTTTTTGTGTTCATCTCGAAAGCCGGTTCCGGCCGGGATTAATCTGCCCAGAATTACGTTTGATTTCAATCCTCTTAAATTATCTACCTGTCCTCTGATTGCTGCCTCAGCCAGCACCTGTTTGGTACGCTGAAAAGAGGCAGCAGACAAAAAGCTCTCCTTATCCTCCTGAGCCGCCTTAGGAATAGCAAGTAATACTGGCTTTACTGTAGCAGGTTTTCCACCTTCCTGTCTGATTTTGCGATTTACTTCCTCAACTTCAATTCTGTCTACCTGTTCTCCAGGCAGATAATCGGTATCTCCAGGGTCCTCTATCTCCACCTTTCTCATCATTTGCCTGATGATTACCTCAAAATGCTTAATATTAATTTTAACTCCTTGCGCCCGATAAACCATCTCAGTCTGGTTAACCAGAAACTCCTGAACAGCTCGTACTCCTTTGATTTTTAAAAGAGAGCGCGGATTTATAGTACCCTCAATAATTTTCTCACCTGCCTCCACTGTATCACCTTCAGAAACCAGAATTTCCCCATCTACTTCGTATAAAACTTCTTTGTTATCATCACCTCTTATCCTGATAAAGGAGCGACCTCTTCTTTCCTCAAAGGAGACCTTTCCTTCAATCTCACTGATAAGTGCTTCCTCGCCTTTTCTCTGTCTAACTCCTCCTCTTTCTGAGTAAGACTGTTTTCTGGGCTCAAACAACTCTGTAGCCCTGGGTAGACCCTGAGGGATATCACCACCCTTCCTGAAAATACCTCCTGTATGGAAAGTGCGAAGGGTAAGCTGGGTTCCTGGTTCTCCAATAGATTGAGCTGCAACAACTCCTATAGCCTCTCCCAGGCTAACCATTCTATGAGTAGAAAGGTCCCATCCATAACATCTCTGGCAGACACCCCACTTTGCCTGACAGGTGAGAGGGGAACGAACTTTAACCTTTTCTATCCCTGCCTCCTGAATTTTTCTTGCAGCCTCCTCATCTATTTCCTGATTTGCGTTTATTATTTGCTCCCCGGTTGCAGGGTCTATAACAGGGGTGGCAGTTACCCTTCCCAAAATTCTCTCGGCAAGAGACTCTACCTCCTGACCTTCTTCTATAAGGGCTCCAATCTCAAAGCCATCTATAGTTCCACAATCCTCTTCAGTAATTATAACATTTTGAGCAACTGCTACCAGCTTGCGAGTCAGGTATCCTGCATAGGCTGTCTTTAACGCCGTATCAACAAGACCTTTTCGTCCACCTGAAGTAGAGATAAAGTACTCTGGAGCT
>QMQA01000004.1 GCA_003648845.1 Candidatus Aerophobota bacterium | reverse complement strand
ATAACCCAATCTGGAAAAAATCCAAAATGTTGCTGATGAAAAAGGGAGATATTGTTTATGGGAAGAATGAGGAGGGCTATCTATTACTTAATTTTGACAGAGATAGAGATTAAAGTCAAGGATTCTCCAGTATCCCGATGAGATCAATCAAATGCCAACTATCTTCAGATGGAAATGGAAAATGGAGGAGGTAACTGTTGCCTAATGATCACCTATTGATATGTTATTTAAAAAACGAAATACTAGAGGTGTTAATGCAAAGATCTGAACATTGCTATAGCTATGTTATAATACTCTACCATCTATATTATAACATACCCAGAGGTCTCTACTTATCTTATCTTCCTTAATGCTTTACTCATTCTTTCCAGGCCTTTTTCAAGATTATCGTAAGAGGTAGAATAAGCTATTCTGATATGATCTTGTCCACTCTTACCAAAACATCTTCCAGGAACAACAGCAACTCTTGCTTCTTTAAGCAAGTAATCGGCTACCTCTTCATCGCTCACCCCCAGGCCTTTGATAGAAGGAAAGACATAAAAGGCTCCCGTTGGTTTAACATAAGTGACTCCTTCCATTTCATCTAAATAATCCAATACCAATTTCCGGCGTCGAGAAAATTCCTTTACCATCTCTTCTACACAATCAGAGGAACCGGTAAGTGCAGATAAGGCTCCCTTTTGCGCAAAAGAGGTAGCACAAGTTGCTATATGCTGATGAACTTTCATTAAGGAAGGAATGAGGTCTTCAGAAGTAGCGACATATCCTATCCTCCATCCCGTCATAGAATAAGCTTTAGAAAATCCATTAATGGTGAGAGTGCGCTCTTTCATACCAGGAAAACTGGCGATGCTATAATGTTTAGCTCCATCATAGAGTATCTTCTCATAAATTTCGTCCGAAAGAACTAATAAATCGTGTTTTTTGGCTATATTAGCTATCGCTTCCAGGGTATCTTTATCAAAGACACATCCTGTTGGATTATGAGGAGAATTAATAATCAACATTTTAGTATGAGGTGTTATTCTCTTTTCAATATCCTCAGGATCTATTTTATAACCATTCTCCTCCCTGAGAGGCAGAGGAACAGTTTTTGCTTCGGCAAACTCTGCCCAATCAGCATAATAGACAAACATAGGATCCGGTACTATTACCTCATCACCGGGATTTAAAGTAGCCATTATGGAGATAAAAATAGCTTCACTTGTTCCTGTGGTGACAATGATCTCTTTTTCAGGGTCAACCTCTATTCCATTATCTCTGGATAGCTTCTCGCTTATAGCCTCTCTTAACTCCTTTACTCCAGAATTCGGAGTATAATGTACAAATCCTTCATCTAACGCTTTTTTAGCTGCTTCTTTAATATGAACTGGTGTGTCAAAATCTGGCCTTCCTATTTCTAAATGAACAACCCCTATTCCCTTCGCTTCCAACTCTCCTACCTTATCAAATACTTTTCTTATTCCAGAGAGCGCAATTCGCTCCATTCTCTCTGCCTGTTTTGTTTTCATCTTATACTCCTACTCCTTGTATAATATTCACTATGCTTTTGTGAGACAAGGTTACCAATTTGTTCAAAAGAGCGAGAAGAAGGCTTTCACTCTTATAAAGTTTTTACCTAATTCCCCACAAAGATTTCTTATAAATTCCTACAACATCACTTAAAGTGGGTAAGCGAGGATTAGCCAATATTCTAGGTCTATCCTTCATTACTTCTTTGGCAAGTTCCTCTATTTTCTCTTCTTTTATCTTCTTCTCTTTTAAATTTTGAGGCATTCCTACTTGTAAAAGGAGTTCTCTAATTCTCTCAACGAACCTCTTAGCCCTCTCTTTTTCACTTAAACCTTCTGTTTTCTCTCCCAAGGCTCTGGCCAGGGAAGAAAATTTAGGATAATTACTCCTAAGATTAAACTTACATACCCAAGGGAGAAGAATCCCTACAGCTTTTCCGTGAGAGATGCCAAATTCCGGTGTCAATCCAAAGCTCATTGCATGCACGAGGACTGTTCCTGTCTGAGCAATAGCTATCCCTTGTAAAAGAGAAGCATATAAGCAAAATGAACGAAATTCTAAATTCTTAGGGTTTTTCATAACCTTAGGTAGATATTGAGCAAGTAATTCTACCGCTTTTAAAGCTAACATCTCAGTCAAATTGGAAGACCTTTTTGAGATATAACTCTCGATAGCCTGCGAAAGAGCATCCACTCCTGAATCAGCAGTAGCCGGCAAGGGTAAGGACAAAGTAAGCTGAGGATCAAATAGGGCTACTTTGGGGAAAATAAGACGATCACCGATCGTCTCCTTTCTTGGAGGTACCTTTTCATTATTGACAAAAGCAGCGTAAAGACCTACTTCACTTCCGGTTCCCGCAGTGGTAGGAATAGCTATTATAGGCAGAGGAGGGTTTTTTACCTTATCTCTCCCAAGATAATGAGTTAAAGGACCTGGATTGGTCGATAACACAGCTATTCCCTTTGCTGTATCTATAGAACTTCCTCCTCCCACTCCTATTATTACATCACATCTTTCTCTTTTAGACAAATCTGCGCCTTTCTCTACTGTTTCTATGGATGGATTAGATTCTACTTCCTCAAAAAGAACTACCTTCACTCCTCTTTTTTCTATCTTCTTTAAAATTCCTGTTTCTCTGGCGAAATTTCTTATGGTGCTAACTACTAAAGCTTTTCTCCCTAACTTTTTGGTCTCCTCCCCTATTCTTTCTATTGCTTGGGAACCAAAGTAAATCTTTGTAGGAAGATGAAACATAAACTCCTGCATAAATCCCTCCTTCTTAATCAAATTGTGCCTTTCACGAAATTCGGAAACCCACTTTATTGCAGTATTTCCAAGTACCCCACTTCTCCTTTTGCCTTCCTACGTCAAAACTCTTACTGGGTGAGGGTTTTAAAACCATTTTTTTTCAATTTTTACCAAAATTTGCCCTCTTTTTAATGGGGTGGAGGGCAAAAATTTTCTCTCTCACATTTCCTGAAAACCTACCAAATTTTCAACCTCAATTTTAAGAAGTTCCTTTTTGAATCTTCCTGACAACATTTTGATTTTTTACCTCCTCCCTCTCCTCTAGTATCATTTTTTAAGAGAAAATCTTTCGCCTTTCACAAAATTGGCAGAGGGAGGATGAAATTGAGACAAAAACTTCTGTTCCACCCAGAGGTCTTCTCCAAAGACCGATTAAAAAAGTTTGAACTGTTTTTTGACACTTTAAATCTTAGAACTCCACAAAAACCAATATCAAAAGGTAGACGCCCTACAGATAAGATGAGCATTATCCGAGCCTTGATCTTCAGGAATCTGCGAGGACTTCCCACGTTAACTGATCTTGTGGTAGAGCTTCTTGAGCGACCTTCCTTGGCCCACATTTTAGGATTTGATCCCGGCTTAGTTCCACCGGTAGAAAGATTCTCCCATTTTCTACGAGGTGAGGATAACGGTTTCCTGCAAGGAATAAGAGAGGATCTCGTTAGACGCCTTGTATCCTTGGGCCAAATTAAAGGAAAATACCTCTCCTTAGATAACTGTCCCATTAAAGCAAATGTGAAAGAGAACAACTTAAAAACCAACGTGAAAAACAGGTTCAACAAGAAACTTATTCCTAAAGGAGACCAGATGCACGATTAGGAGCATATGTTACCTTTACCGGCAGAGAAAAGAAGATCCAGTATTTTTGGGGCTGCAGAAACCATATCATTAACGATGCAGAAAAAGAACTTCCTCTCGTAGAAGTTACCAAACCTGCTAATGTACATGGGAGCACTTTGGCGGTCCAGAACCTACAATACGTGAAAGAAACCTTAAACCTTTCCCCTGAGGCAGTCACTGGAGACCCTGAATTTGACTCATCTCCTATTCTTGAATACCATGGAGGCAAAGCCTGTAATTGCCAAACATCCACGCGGTGGTGTTCCCTCTACTACCAAACTCTCATCTAAGGGTGTTCCCATTTGCCTTGCAGGTTTTGAGATGGCATCCAGAGGAAAATTCTACGATAAAAAGCAAAACAGGTGGCGTCATAAGTTCATCTGTCCTATCCGTGCATCGAAGAAGTTCGCTAAAAAGCAACCTTATTGTCCTTGGTTCCAACCCTAAATTTACAGAAGGTACCGGCTGCTACAGGTACATTAGAATAGACGTAGATGATACAATCAGATACAGAATCGATTATGGGTCAGAGGAATTTAAGAGAATTTACAACCTGCGTACAAGCTCGGAGAGGTTATTCTCTCGTCTTCTATCTGTGCTAATGCAGGAACCATCCGTAAAGGGACTAACCTCCACAGCTAACAACTGTACTCTTGCTCACATTACTGTCCTTGCCGTTGCTTACTTTGCCACAGTTGTGAAAGAGCAAGATAAAATTCGATTCGTCAAAAGTTTCCTTTAAAATTTCTAATTTTGTGAAGCCCTAAATCAAATTAGTTCTATCAAATTAGTTCTATTAGAAATTTCTCACCCATCCCTGCTCATTACTTCACTGATCAGAGATATTTTTTTACCCTCAATAAACTTCTTTCAACTTCCATTTTCTCCTTTGGTACGCATAATAGGCTAGAATCCATGAAAAATATCAAGAATCTATAAATGAGTAACTCAAGAGCTTTGGGACTTAAGTCTCCTGGTCTTCGACCTTTTTAGTTTTTCTCGAAACTCTTTTGTCCTTTCTCGATCTACTTTATATGTTTTTGGGTCTATAACGCACCCGTATTTTTTTCTTGCCGACTCTAACGAAATGTATCCATTTAAAACATCCCATTCAACTTTCTCAATATCTCTTTCCAGAGGATCTCCCCAGCCTCCTCCTCCAGATGTTCGAATAACTACCCTGTCTCCTGCTTCTACATTTTGAGAGATCGCTACCGCTTTGCTACCATCCGAGAATATTACTTCATTTAAATCCGTAGCTCCTCCTTCTCCTCCAAAGAGGCCGTATGGCTTTATACTTGGTCTCATTGGCATTGCCCCAACAGTCATTGGGACGAGACAAGTTAATTCTCGTGTTATCCCTAATCCACCTCTATATTTTCCGGCACCCCCTGAATCTGGAATAAGTGCATATTTATCTACTCTAAGAGGATGCTCAAGCTCTATGATTTCAATAGGAGCATTTGCAGTGTTTGTCATATGTGTCTGATGTGCGTCGGCCCCATCATCATTATGCTTTGCGCCACGGCCGCATGCGTATGTTTCAACATAAGAAGAATACCGTCCTGTTCTCGGGTCAATACCAATAAAGGTAGCTATTGGCCAATGTCCGTCACATGCACAAACCTTTTCTGGTACTATTTTAGATAATGCACCGATTATTACATCTACAATCCTTTGAGCAGGACTACAAGTACAGTGACCTACAGCGGAGGGAAACTTTGCATTTACTATAGTGTCTTCCTCGGGCTTTAATAGATGTATTGCTCTATAAGCACCTTGATTTGTAGGCACTTTAGGAGCAATTACTGATTTGATAGCACAATAAGCAGCCGAGTGTGTCAATGACCACGGTGAATTAACTCCTCCTTTTCCTGGTTTTCCCGAGCCCCTAAAATCTATATATATGTCTGTTCCCTTTACAATGACCTTTACTTTTATTTTAATTAATGTCTCCTCAATGCCATCATGTTCCACATAGTCTTCAAAAGTAGCTTCCCCATCTGGAATACTCTCTATAGCCTTTCTCATACCCCTTTCTGAGTAGTCCAATATTGCCTCAAAGTATTTTAGTAATGTATTTATACCATATTTCTTAGCTAATTCTATTATCCTTTGTTTACCTCTATAATTTGCAGCTGTTTGTGCTGCAATATCACCTCTCACTTCATAAGGCGTTCTCACATTTGTAGTAATCATCTTAAGGATATCCTCTTGGATTTCCCCTTCTTTCATAATTCTTATTGGGGGAATTCGTAACCCTTCTTCAAATATTGTTGAGGCATTCCACATCGTAGGAGAACCCCCTATATCAACATGATGTGCAAGACTTCCTGCGAATGCTATCAGATCACCTTCGTAGAATATCGGTTCAAATATCATAATCTCCCAAAGATGAGACCCCATCCTGAACGGATCATTATGAATTATTGCCTCTCCTTCCCTTAATGTCCCAATTGGATATTCTTTGAGAATCTCCTTTAAAGTTTGTGACATTACCCCTAACTGAACTGGAACAAATTCTCCTTGAGCTAACATATCTCCATTTTTTGTATAAAGCGCACAAGAACAATCTCTTCTTATTTTGATGTTAGTCGAAAATGCTGATTTTACCAAGTACATATTCATCTCATCAGCTATCCACTGTAAGTTATTTACTAACACTGCCAAGGTCACAGGGTCAACTCTTTCCATAAGATTACACCTCCTCAATTATTATATTCCTAAATTTATCAATTTTTGCCATTTTTTTAGATGGAATTAGTGTAGTCGATGCATATTCCTCTATGATCGCAGGACCTATAACTAAACTACCCGGAACTAATTTCTCCCTGTCATAAATGGAGCATTTTACGAAATTTCCATCAATAAATACATCTCTATTACCTTTCAAAGCTTTTCGAGATGCGTTATCCCTTAAAGGTTCTTCTTTGAACTCTAATTTTGGTATGGGTCCTACAGCTGAGAGTCTGAAGTTCACAAATATGATATCTTCATCTTTTAGGATATATCCGTAAGTTCTTTTGTGAATCTCCTGAAAATCTCGAGCAATTTTTTGGAAATTCCTCTCGGAAGGTGACTCAATTGGAACAGGAACAATCAATTCCCAGGCTTGGCCTGCATACCTCATATCCGCAGTACCCGCAAATATTATTTCATTTTCAGCAAATCCCTCTTCAGCTAAATGGCTAATAGCCTCTTTTCTCATTTCTTTCCATATTTCGTTATATTCACTAGCAGTAATATCATTCACCGACTTAACATTTGTACGAACATAATCATACCTTATTTCAGCCAGTTGCCCCCCAATCGCACTGAAATTCCCTGGAGAAAGCGGTATTATAACTTTTTTCATTTTTAACCCATCAGCTAACTGTGCTGCGTGCAAAGGAGCTGCTCCTCCAAAAGCTATTAAGGAAAATTCCCGGAGATCATATCCTTTCTGTGTTGAAATTACACTTACACCTCCGCTCATATTCGAATTTACAACATTTATTATACCACTTGCACACTCTATGAGTGGTAGGTTTAGTTTAGAAGAGAGTTTTTTTTCAATTGCCAATTTGGCTTTCTCATAAGATAATAATTTTTCCCCTCCTAAGAAATTCTCTTCACTAAGACGTCTCAATACAAGATTTGCATCCGTAACAGTAGGGTTTTCTCCTCCTAAACCATAACAAGCCGGTCCTGGATCTGCTCCTGCGCTTTGCGGACCCACCCGGAGTGCTCCACCAGCATCAACCCAAGCTATGCTACCACCTCCAGCGCCAATTGTGTGCATTTCTATCATTGGCACTTTTATAGGGAACCCCCCTATCTCTCCCTCGGTTGTAAGTCTTATCTGGCTTCTTTCTATTAAAGCTAAATCAGTGCTTGTTCCACCCATATCCAAAGTGATTACATTGTCTTCTCCTACCAATTTAGACATATAGACACCTGCAAGTACTCCCCCGGCAGGACCAGAGAATACTGTATGGACACTTCTTTTAGCTGCGACATCTGCATTCATTACCCCACCATTGGATTGCATTACATGTAACTTTGCCGTAATGCCAAGATTTTCTTTTCTCTTCACTAAATTATTAATATAGACCTGTACTTTCGGCATCAAATAAGCATTTACTGCAGTGGTACAAGTTCTCTCATATTCTCTAATTTCGGGTAATATCTCACAGGAAATAGATACATAGGCTTCAGGCATTTCTTCTAAAATAATCTCCTTCATCCTTCTTTCATTCACAGAATTCTTATAGGAATGCAAGAAACAAACAGCAATTGACTTAACATCGTATCTTTTTACTTCTTTTATTATCTGCTTTGCTTTATTTTCATCAAGTTTTTTTACAACCTCACCGTTGTATAAAACACGTTCAGGTACCTCAAATATTAAATATCTTGGTATAGGAGGTTTTGGTCTTTTTGCCCAAAAACTATATAAATCCGGCCGCCTTTGTCTCCCTATTTCAAAAACATCTCTGAAACCTTCAGTCGTAATCAGTGCTGTTTTTGCTCCTCTTCTTTCAAGTAAGGCATTAGTAGCCACAGTGGTACCATGAATAAAATAAGAAATATCTTTATATGAGGATACTCCTGCCTGTTTGATTATCTTTTTAATTCCCTTTATAACCCCTTCGGACTGATCTTTAGGGGTAGAAGAAACTTTAGTGATGTAAACCTCTTTAGTTTTTTCGTCAAATAAGACAACATCTGTAAATGTTCCTCCTACGTCCACGCTTAATCTATATCTCCGGTTAGACATTTAATTTCCTCCTTCTGTATACTTTGCCTTCTTTGTCTATATTCCCTATCTACGGAGAGAGCGTTATAAAACCCAACCCCTCCAGAGTATTTAACATCTCTCCCACACTTGTACTGGTCGTGTCAAGATGAGTGTGTAACTTTTTACCTGAAGTGCTTAAATGGCTTATCCTCCCATCCCTCGTTAGTAAGTTGAACAAGTGAGAACATTATCCGGATACAGAACTCTTCTGTAGGGAATGTATCCATCACCTTGATCCACCTGCGAAACTCCCTGAAAATGTTCTCTAAATGAGGTTTGTGGTGCAAATGGATGCTAAAGTCCATGAATCTGAGGGTATTCTCCAGTGCCTCTTTTTTGCTCGTAGCATAGATTATCCTTGTAGCATCTGCCACCACACTTTGCTTTAAACTCTTAGGGCAGTGACGGGTGATATTTGAGAGCTTGTGGACTGTGCAGCATTGAATAGGGGTATCTGGAAAACAGGTCCTAAGTGCTGCCAGAAGTCCTGTGTTCCCATCCACGATGACGAGTTTGAGTTCTTTTTCTTTTAGTCCCTCTTTTTGAGTTGAAGAAGTAGTTTTTCCCAGACAGTTTGAGACTCTCTTCCCCCCTAACATGAAATCCAGAAACTCTTTTTCCTAGTGTCAGTGACTCTTACTGCGCAAAAAGAGTTTCATTTGATGTCTTATCTCTTTTAATGGGAAGATTCACTGCATCAAGATAAAGATAGGCTATCTTCTTTTCAATAGACCTTGTCTGCCAAAGATCTAAAGCCTTACCTAGCTCCTTGTTGAACCTGGACACAAGACCAGGAGAGTAGTTTTTCCGTAGATATGTTTTGATATTTTTTCACATCTCTGGTGGAAAAACCCAGAAGAAACATTCGGGAGATAAGACGGCGCCTATCCTTCCTTGTCTGCGTTTGAATTTGGGGATAACCTGCGGTGTAAAAGAGCGGTTTCTGGCCCTAGGGATAGTTATGCCCTTTAAGGGTCCATAAACTGTCTCAAAATTTCTTTTTCTGTAGCCATTTCGATGATCCACAATTTGGAGTTCCCTTATAGTCCAGTGCCCCGATAAATCTGCTGAATTCACAGGCTATTGTCTTCTCCAGCACTATACGAATGACACCACCTCTTATAGCGACC
Source organism: Candidatus Aerophobota bacterium (assembly GCA_003648845.1). The sequence continues at coordinate 4,923 of QMQA01000004.1, read as the reverse complement.
CCTAACTCCTCCCAGAATCTTTCTGGATCAACATCCCGCAGATAATCCTCCATCTTCTGTAGTTACTTTTCCCCTTGACTTTTTACCTTCTTTTGTACTATATTTTCCATGTGGCTTATCCTCCTTCCCTTCCTCTTAAAGAGCAGGTTTTGTATTAGTTTAAGAAAAGATAAGCCATTTCCTTGATTGGTCAAGATCTCCGGAAAGTACCACTTATTGCTATACCACCCTTCTACTTAAAAATCTCCTCTTCTACACTTCTTTACCACTAATCCTTACTGCAAGGGTATAGACTCAGGAGAACAGCTTCCACCAGAATTCTGTTATCTTAAAATAATTCACTCCCTCTATTACTTTTACTTTAACTCGGACTCACTAGTTTGAATCCTCTCCCTTGAGGTTATCCCGGATAAGTAGCTGTGGAACATAGGCCTACAAGACCTAACTCTCAACCAAAGCTCATATTTTTGCAGTCACCAAAAGTATCTCACCACTATCACTCTATATTGATATAATTGAAGATGAGATACTCATCGGGTTTTTGATAAAAGTAGAATAAAAACATTCCAACATACCGAAAAAAGCATAGAGGGGAATAAAGTGTAATACTCTTATACCTCTTTTTTTCCTGAATAGACAAGCCATAATTTAATCTGGGTTTAAAAATCCCAATTGTTTATCTACTTCCCTTATTCCTTCCTCTAAAATGGAAAGTCCCTCCTCAAGCTCATCATCACTAATAACAAGAGGCATTAATGTTCTGATGGTATTCCCATAAGTACCTCCCAGCATAAGGATTAACCCCTTCTCATAGCACTTCCTTACCAGAAGGTTAGTCTCTTCTTTTGCTGGTTCTTTGGTCTTTCTATTTCTCACAAATTCCAAAGCTACCATTGCTCCTAAACTTCTAACGTCCCCAATAATATAGTATTTTTCTTGCATCTCTTTAAACTTCTCTAAAACTCTCTTCCCGATCCTTTGAGCTCTAAAGAGAAGGTTTTTCTTCTCAAATATGCTAAACACAGCCAAGGCAGCTCTACAGGCTAAGGGATTTCCTCCAAATGTTCCTCCTAAACCCCCTATATGAGGGGCATCCATTATCTCGGCCCTACCTGTAATTCCACTTAAAGGAAGACCGGCAGCTAAGGACTTACCTGTGATAATAATGTCTGGCTCAACATTGAAGTGTTCTGTGGCGAACATCTTCCCTGTTCTACCAAACCCTGTCTGGATTTCATCGACAATAAAGAGGATGCCGTTTTCCTTACAAATCTCTTTTAATCTGGGAAGAAACTCCTTTGGAGGAACAACAACTCCTCCTTCGCCCAGAACAGGTTCCACTATTAAGGCAGCGATATTCTCTGCAGGGACATAGGTATGAAAAACCTCTCTTAGATGTTCAGCGCACCTTAGATTACAGGAGGGATACTTTTCATCGAAGGAACAGCGGTAACAGTAAGCATAAGGGATTCTGTATACCTCAGGAGCAAAAGGACCAAAGCCAAATTTGTAAGGTTTTACCTTACTGGTAAGAGTCATAGTTAATAAGGTTCTTCCGTGAAAGGCATCCTCAAAACAGATTATAGCATCTCTTTTTGTATAGTAGCGAGCTATTTTAATGGCATTTTCTACCGCTTCTGCGCCGCTATTGGCAAACATAGTCTTCTTCTCAAAATCTCCTGGAGTTATCTCATTTAATTTTTTAGCTAAGGTAAGGTAAGGCTCATACATTACTACATGAAAACAGGTGTGGATATATTTCTCAACCTGGTCTTTTATGACAGAGACAACCTCCTCAGCACAATGTCCCACATTTTCTACTCCTATCCCTCCAGCAAAATCGATGTATCTTTTTCCCTCTACATCCTTAATAGTTGCTCCCTTAGCTTCTGAAACAAAGAGAGGAGTAACATTAAAGGGACCGCGGGGAACCTGCTTCTCTCTTTCCTTTAATAATTCTTGGTTAGTCTTCATCTTCACCTCCTAGTGTCATCAAATTCTTAACATTACTAATAACGAAAAGTTTAATAATTTTCTTGATATTCAACCTTACTTCGTAGAGTAAATAGCTGAAACCTTAGGTCGCTTATCCCGAGAGCTCTGAAAAAATAGATTTTAAGTTGAATAAGAGAAATAATGATTTTAAAAACAACTTCAGAGGTGAATCCTCATCTTAGCTAATTTTGCTAAAGTGCTCAAAAATAGACTTTTTCAGATGTCTCTTCTCCTAATTAATATAGCTTTATAACCTTCATTGCTTTAGCAGGACATCTCCCTTCGCACATATAGCATAAGGTGCACTCGTCTTCATTTTCAGGTATGACTACTATTTGTCCACCTTTAAATTGAAAAATATCCACAGGACAGATATTGACGCATTCTCTACAATCATTTGAGGAGGCTTGACACTTATCTTTATCAATTTTTATCTGAATAAACATTCCCATTATAATCTCCTTAAGAAATTTCCTCTAAAATTTTTCTTACTTCAGTGACAATTTGTGAATGGTAATCTACAACTCTTATTCCTGCTTCTCTCATTATGCGAGCTTTTGCTTTAGTAGACCCTGTCTCTCCATGAACAATCACCGCTGCATGACCAAATCTCATTCCTGGCATCGTATCTACAAAGCTTCCAGCAATAAAAGCTACAATGGGTTTTTTATAAGAAGTCTCTTTAACAAACTTAGCTGTTGTCTCTTCCTGGACAGTTCCTGGCTCACAGAAAAGCACTATCACTTTTGTCTGAGGATCCTTTTCTAATAAGGGAAGAAGTTCGAAAAAGGTAGAACCTATTATAGGGTCTCCACCAATATTTATGGCAATACTTTGCCCTATCCCATTTAAAGAGAGCTGGCTACAGGTCTCTACAAGCATCCCTCCGCTTCGAGAAAGAACAGCTACATTTCCCGGAGTAAAAGCTTTGTTACATTCATCGACAGGCCCTCCTATGGGACCTAATTTTACCTTTCCCGGGGAAATCATACCCAGAGAGTTAGGGCCAATAATCCTTGCCCCTCTCTGCTTAGCAAAAGCTACCATTTCTATAACATCGGCTCTCGGAATCCTCTCCGTAAATACATTTATTAGTTTAATTCCCGCATCTATAGCCTCAAAAGTAGCATCCTTAGCAAATCTGGGAGGAACAGAAACAATGGTAGTATTTGCCTCATGATTCTCCAGAGCTGTTTTAACGCAATCGTATACAGGAACACCATACACCTCCTGACCTTCCTTGCCAGGAGTTACTCCTGCAACTACTTTTGTGCCATAATCTAACATCCCTCTGGTAAAGGTTACAGCTTCTCTTCCCGTAATACCCTGAATTATTACCTTAGTTTCCTCATCAATTAGTATCGCCATCTCTTACTCCTTCCCTTTCATCATTTCCACCGCTAATCTGGCTGCTTTATCCATCGGAGTCTCTCGGCCATAATATTTTACACCATACTTTCTAAGAATAGCATAGCCATCCTCCTCAAAAGCACCAGCGGATCTAAATAAGATAGGATACTTTTTTGGATCTATGCCCAATTCAACCATAGCTTTAATTACCCCTCTGGCTAAAAAATCTACCCTCGAGTTACTGTAGACATTAGTAATTACTGCCAGTCCCTTCACACCTGGTTTGGTTAAAATAAGTTTGGCTAAATTGTATATCTTACTTACAGGAGCATTTCCTCCAACCTCACAGTAATTAGCAGGTTTCCCCCCATGATTGAGCACAGCATCAAAAGTAGTCAGACTACCTCCTCCTGCACCAATCAATAAACCGAGATTGCCATCAAACTCGGTTACTCTTCCAGCAACTCCCCGATAATCTGCTTTGTCAATCTCAGCAGCTCTTATCTCAAATTCGGTTGGAGGGCGAGCTTTATCTTCCCTTTCCTTAATACCAAACTCCTCCAGTCTCTTTTTTTGCCTAAATAGAGCATCGTCTTCTATCTCAATGTGAGCGTCACAAACAATCAGCTTCCCCTCTTTTGTTAGTCCTAAAGGATTTATTTCGGTAAGGGTAGCATCAAATTTTACAAATATTTCCCATAATTTAAGCATTACGGATTGGATAGTCTTGGATATCTGAAAAGGGAGTTTTAATCCATAAGATAACTCCTTAGCCTGATAAGGTTGAAATCCTATAAAAGGGTCGATCAGTACTTTAAATATCTTTTCTGGATACCTTTGTGAAACCTCATTTATATCCATTCCACCTATACTGCTACAAATCATTACTTTCTTCTTTTCTACCTCATTATAAGTGGCCCCTACATATAATTCCTGCTCCATTTCCAGCTTCTCTTCAACTAAAATCTTTTCTACAGAGTAACCTTTTATCTTGCTCTTAAACATCCAAGAAGCGGTACTTTCGGCTTCCTCAGGCGTAAAAGCAAATTTTACTCCCCCCACTTTCCCTCTTCCTGTAGCTAGCACTTGAGCCTTAAGAACTACTGCTCCACCAACTTCTTCAGCTACTTTTTTTGCATCTTCCGGTGTAACAATAACTTTCCCTCGAGGAATGGGGACATTATGAGCAGCAAAAATACTCTTAGCTTCAAATTCATATAATCTCATTTTCTCTCCTCACTCTTTTGAGTACAAAGATAACCCTCTTTCAATGCTCTCAAATTAACCTCCTCCGTTCCTCGAGGAACACTCTCCTTAACTGCCTTTTCCATAGACTCTTTGCTAACTATACCTGTCAAATTAGTGAGAGCTCCCAACATTATTATATTAGCTACAATTACTCTGCCCAACTTCTCCAAAGCTATAGCAGTAGAAGGAATTTTACTTACTTCAATTTCAGACCTCTCCGGAATGCGGGATACTGTATCTGAATCTACAATTAATACTCCACCTCTTTTTACACTGTTTATATGCTTATCCAGAGCTTCCTGAGACATAGCTACTAAAATATCAGCCTCT
>QMQA01000003.1 GCA_003648845.1 Candidatus Aerophobota bacterium | reverse complement strand
TGCTTGATTTTATTTTGGAGTTTATTAAAATAGTAAAAAATAAAATTGAGAGATAAAAATGTTTGAAGATATAAAAGCTATATTTGAAAGGGATCCTGCTGCAAGAAGTATATGGGAGGTTTTACTTTACCCTGGATTACATGCTATCTTCTGGCATAGAATTGCTCATTTTCTTTATCGACACAAATTCTACTTTCTGGCAAGGTTAATTTCTCAGATAGTTCGCTTTTTTACCGGAATTGAAATCCATCCTGGAGCTAAAATTGGAAAGGGATTTTTTATAGATCATGGAATGGGTGTTGTTATAGGAGAAACTGCAGAGATAGGCGATAATGTAACCTTATTTCAGGGGGTTACGCTGGGAGGGACTGGCAAGGAGAAAGGGAAAAGACATCCTACCATTGGAAATAATGTTACTATTGCAGCAGGTGCCAAGATACTGGGTAACATAAAGATAGGTGATAATGTAAATATAGGAGCAGGTTCTGTAGTTATAAGGGATGTTCCTCCCCATTCTACGGTGGTGGGAGTTCCGGGTAGAGTGGTTAAACACAGGGGAAAAAGAGTATTTGGTGTAACTCTCGATCATGGCAACCTTCCGGACCCAATTCTTGAAAGATTGGAGGAGTTTAGACGTGAGTTAAATGAGATAGAAAAAGTCGTCAATGCCTGGAAAATGGAGGATTTGAAAAAAAGTCTTGACCAGGAAGCAAAAATTTATGGAAAAGAAAAACCCAAAGGCAGGAGATAAACTTTGGGAGGTAAGAATAGAAGAAGAGGAAGATTCTTACCGGTTTTATCTTGTATCTTCTCAAAAACCTTTGGTTATTGTAGAAACACCTCTTGGAAAATTTCGACGGATGTTTAGCCTTTTCAATGAAAGTTACCCCCCTTTACAGTTACCTGTATTTTATGTATCCCCTCGACAAAAAGCTACAGTAGAGCAGACACAAAAGATGCACGGGTTTAACTTACAACAGTTAACCCCCCGCCATATAATTCTCTGGATAGATAATCCTCAAAAAAAGTTTCTGTACGAGATTACTTTTTTCAGCAAAAAGATTAAAAGTTTTTTCAAAAAAGAATACATCCTGGCATTTAACAAAAAAGAAGCTGTAGAATATTCAAGTAGATTTAGACCCACCTACCAGGTAAAGGTCAAAAAAGCCAAAAAAATGGATTGTTACCCAATTGTAAGTATAACAGAAGACAGGATAGTTTTAAATAGAGCGGTTTAAATTAATGGAGAAACAAAAAATCTCTGGAGCACTGGCTCCCTCCCTGACTGCGAGAACAGGAAGTTTTAAGCTCCTTTCCATTTTCGGAATAAGTATTCATATAAATTATACCTGGTTTATTGTGGTAGTTCTGGTAGCCTGGAGCCTGGCATCTGGTTATTTTCCCCAGCAAGTTCCTGGCAGGTCTTCTCTGATTTACTGGGGGATGGGTTTTCTTGCCTCGATAGTCTTTTTTCTTTGTATTTTAGCCCACGAGATGTCCCACAGTTATATGAGTAAAAAATCAGGCATCCCTGTTCCGCGAATTACCCTTTTTGTATTTGGTGGTGTAGCTCACATCTCCAGGGAACCAGGAGATCCAGGAACAGAGTTCAAAATAGCATTAGCAGGACCGTTAATGAGTGCTATTCTATGGGGTCTTTTTTTTGGATTGTGGGTTTTGTTTGGAACTATTTATGAGACTTCTCTTATCAGTGCTCTTTTCGGCATATTAGCTGTAGTGAATGGAGCTGTTGCTATATTCAACCTTGTGCCAGGATTTCCCTTAGATGGAGGGCGTCTGTTAAGGGCTTATATCTGGAAAAAAACCGGTAATCTCAACAAGGCAACTTTTATTACCTCCCAGGTGGGTAAGGTGTTCGCTATTGGGCTTATTTTTCTTGGTTTTTTCCAACTGCTTGTGGGAGAGATAATCGGTGGGATGTGGTTAATTTTTATTGGTTTTTTCCTTGAACAGGCAGCTACCTCTGGTTATCAACAAACCCTGCTGCGGGAGAGTCTTACCGGTACCAAAGTTAAAGAGATTATGAGCCCTGATCCGATCTCCGTTAATGAATCTATCTCTCTGAACGAATTGGTAGAAAATTTTTTCTTTAAACATAGATTTGCCAGTTATCCAGTAGTAAAAGATGGAAAATTTCTGGGTTACGTTACCCTTAACCACATTAAACATCTTCCACGAGAGAGGTGGGATAAGTTGAGAGTAGCCGATGTTATGAATACTCTTCCACCAGAACTTTTCCTTCACCCTGAAGAAGAGGCAGTAGAAGCTTTATCTAAGATGGTGAGAAGTGGTCGGGGACGTCTCCCGGTGGTGGATAAAGAAAAGCTGGTAGGAATTCTTACACGCAAAGACGTCATGTCCTTTCTCCAAATAAAAACTGACCTGGGTATCCATAAACCCAGAACTACATAAAGTACTCCTCCAACCTTTTTCTTTTAGCTATCTCTCTCAAATAGGCGAGAACTTTGGCTTCTATCTGTCTGATCCTTTCTCTGGTTACCCCGTATCTTTCTCCTATTTCCTGCAAAGTGCAGTCCCATCCATCTTCTGTTCCAAACCGCAGTTTTAAAATTTCCCTTTCTCTATCATCTTTTACCTGTTTTATCAACTCTTCTATTTCCTTTTTAAGGTACCTCAGGTTAACCTCTTCAAAAGGACAATTTGCCTTCTCGTTTTCGATAAGTTCTATGAGGTAACTATCCTCTTCTTCTCCTATGGGAGCATCCATCGAGGTAGAGCGGATGATAACCCTCTGTACCCTTTCCACTTTTTCCAGAGATATCCCACACCGCTCCGCTATATCTTTTGCAGTAGGAGATCTACCCAGCTCCTGCTCAAGTTCCTGAGAGATACGGTTCACTTTCTTCATAAGTTCAGTTATATGGATGGGAACTCTGATTGTTCGAGATTGATCAGAGATAGCTCTTGAAAGGGATTGTCTTATCCACCAGCTGGCGTAAGTACTGAAACGGTTACCCTTGCGGTAATCAAATTTATCTACGGCTCTTGCCAATCCAATGTTCCCTTCTTGAATTAGATCAAGAAAGGGCACTCCTCTTCCTGTATATTTTTTTGCAAAACTCACTACCAATCTGAGATTAGCCTTTATCATCTTATTTCTATATACTTCATAGCAACAGTAAGCTTTCCTGATTTCTTCCTGGAGAGAAGAAAAATGAATTTTATCTTCCGGGGGGCGTAAAAATCTACTTTCCTCCTCAGAAATCTTAATGATTAAATTACTTATCCTTTTCACTTTTTTAAATTTTTTCCTCAATCCTTTAAGATCTTCGTCTCTTAATCCCTTACCTTTAACCAGAGAGGAAAGAAGGTTATTTCTTTGAATGAGCTCTACCACCTGTAAAACCTTGCTACGCATAACCCTTTTGCTTTCCCTTATCTTTCTTCCGTATTCTCTTTCCTCCTCTGCTGAAAGTAAAGGGGTTTTACCTATCTCCTGGAGGTATTTTCCAATACCATCGGTTATTTCCTTTGATAAAGATTCTGGTTTACTTAACTCCTCATCTTCTTCGGGGATTATCTCTATTCCTTCCTGCTGGATTATATTAAAAAGGTCCTCTATTTCTGCTCCCATGTTAGCTGCTGTCTTTTCCTCAATGTTTGTACAGGTAAGTTTACCTTTTCTTTCACCTTTTTTTAAAAGTTTTTCCATCTCATGGTCTTTCATAATCCTACCCCTTTATAGCCTTATATAAGTATGCTTTTCCTTAGCTGAATTAGCTTTTGATAAAGCTCTTTTACTTTTTCTTCCTCTCCCTCTCGCTCATAGTTTTGTATCATTTGGCTGAGTTGCTTTATTTTTCTTTGATGAGAGCGTCTTTTTAAAGTCTGGATGATCTCTATAGCTACTTTTTGGAGATCAACTCCCTTTAAAGAGGAATCACCGAAGGAAAGAGAGGATATCAGAGAAGAAAGCGCACTGTCAGCAACTTGGTTTATAAGATGTGAGGGAGTAATATCTCCCTGATGCGAAAAAATCTCCTGGGCTAATCTGCGACAGAGAGGATGGGTGAAATCATCAGGGGAAAAGATTTCTTTAACCACATTTACTACTCTTTTATACCAGAGCATCACCTGAAGAAGCATTTTTTCAATCTCTTCCTGCTCGGGTATTTTAAATTTAAGTACGGGAGAAAAAGAGAATTTCTCTTTTTCTCTTCAAAATCTGTTAAAATCAGACCTTAATGATTCTTCACTGAAATTGAAAGCCTCTGCTATTTTTCTCAAAGCATCGTCCAGAATATGCCTTGGTTTTATTTTTTTGAGAGTTGAAAAAAGAGAATTTACAATCTCTAATTTTTTCTCAAGAGTGAGAGACCCACCATCACCTTTTGCTACTTTTATTCTATAATCAATATAGGGCAGTGCCTCCTGTTTTTTCCGTAAAAAAGCCTTTTTGCCCCTTTTTCTGACAAACTCTGCCGGGTCTTCTCCTCGGGGAAGAGATATAATATTTACCTGGAGCTCATTTTCCAGTAAAAGATCAATTCCTCTTACAGTTGCTGCTTCTCCTGCGCTATCTTCATCGTAGGCAAGAAAAACTTTATTAACATATCTTTTTAACATTCGAGCCTGGGAGTCTGTAAGAGAGGTTCCCAGAGAAGCTACAGAGTTGTTTATGCCTTCTTGATGAAGAGTTATCACATCAGTATATCCTTCTACCAGGATAGCCTCACCACTTTTTCTCATTTCACTACAGGCCAGATGCAATCCATAAAGATTTCTACCTTTATCAAATACAGGTGATGAAGGGGAATTTATGTATTTGGGTAAGGATTCATCAAGTACTCGGGCTCCAAAAGCTACTATCTTTCCCGAGGAAGAAAATATAGGAAACATTATCCGTTCCCTGAAATAAGAATATTCATTCCCATCCTTAATGGATGTCTTTATCAGCCCGAGTTCTTTTAATTTTTCGCGAGGTAGGTTATTTGTTCTGCAGAAATTAAGAAATGTTTCTGAACAAGGAGCCCAGCCTATTTTAAAAAGGTCAATAGTGGCAGGTTTAAATCCCCTCCTGTAAAGATAATTTTGAGCAACTCTATTTTTCTTTAGCTGTTGATGAAAAAATTCTGCCACCCGGGCGTTTATCTGGTAAAACTGTTCTTTTTCTCCTGTCTGTTTTTCTTTTAGAGAAATGGGCATCCCCAGTTTTTGGGCTATTATCCTTACCGCTTCAGGGAAGCTGATATTTTCCCACTTCATCAGAAAAGTAAATATATTTCCTCCTGCTCCACATCCAAAACAATGAAAGACCTGTTTTTCAGGAGAAACCATAAATGAGGGATTTTTTTCTTCATGAAAAGGGCAAAGAGCTTTGTAGTTTCTACCAGCTCTTGTCAGAGGAATGTACTCGGATATTATCTGCACTATGTCAGCCTGGTGTAAAATGGAATCGATAATTTCCTGAGAGATATATTCACCCATTATCCCCACTCCCTGGGTATAAAGTATCTCTGATATTCATTTAAAGCATACCTATCAGTCATTCCTGCAATATAATCCACCACAGCCCTTTCTGTATCTTCTGCATTTTCTTTAAAATAAGAGGGGATTATAAAAGAATGTTCCAGATAAAAATAGTAAAGGTTACAAACAACACAGGAGGCTTTTTCAACCTCTTCCCTTAAAGCATCAGCCTGATAAACCTTTTCGTACATAAAATCACGTAGCTGGTTAAAGGCCTTGAGAACTGGCAGACTCATCTCAAGATGGGGTTTATTCCAGCTGCTGATTACTACATCTTTTACCAGGGTGGCAATTCTCTCCCTCCCGGTTTTCCCTAATACCTTTACTGCAGTTAAAGGGAGATCTTCTATTTTTATAAGATTTGCTCTGATAGCATCATCTATATCGTGATTGACATAGGCAAGAGGATCGGCTATTTTTACTACTTCTCCTTCAAGAGTAGAGGGTCTATTTCTGGAATTTTCGCTTAAAATTTTCTCTCCTTCCTGGGAGTGATTTAGAATACCATCCCGCACTTCCCATGTAAGATTAAGTCCCCCTTCTCCTTCTAATTTTTCCACTACCCTCAGGCTATGTTCGTTGTGTCGAAATCCCCCTGGGTAAACTTTATTTAGAGCTTCTTCACCTGTATGGCCAAAAGGAGTATGTCCCAGGTCATGTCCCAGTGCAATTGCTTCTGTTAGGTCCTCGTTTAACTTTAAAGCCCGGGATATGGTTCGGGCAATCTGACTGACCTCCAGAGTGTGAGTTAATCTTGTACGGTAATGATCACCGAAAGGAGCAATGAAAACCTGGGTTTTATGCATCAACCTTCGAAATGATTTTGAATGAATAATCCTATCTCTATCTCGTTGAAATTCTGTCCTTAAAGGACATGGAGGCTCTTCTCTTTCTCTTCCTCTGGTATTAGAACTGCAGGTAGCATAAGGAGAGAGGTTTTTTTCCTCCCATCTCTCCTGCGCTCTTCGGTCAAAAATCCCCTCTTTTACAATCATAACTTACCTGTATCAAAATCTATCAGTCTGAACTACCGCTCAAGGAATCTTTTATTTTAAATGGATCGAGTTTTTCTATAAACTTTTTTGCTTTACCCGGAGTTAATGAAGCAATACTATCATAAATAAAAGGACCTGCTTTCAAAAGATAGGGTTTGAGGATAGAGTCTTTGCTCCATTGTTCAAATTTTGTGGAAAAAGGCGAGACGCTTAAAAGTATCAAAATTATGCTACAGACCAAAGCTCCCTCCAGAAGACCGAGCACAAATCCCCCACCTTCTTCCAGTCCCCGTATGGCAGAATGCCGGGATAAAATATTATGAATCAGTATACCAGCTATTGTTCCCAGGATAGCTATTCCTCCAAAGATGATTATAAAAGCTACTATATAGCACACCTTAGGAGATAAAACTCCAAACTCCGTGTAAATAACCTCTCCCAGTTGTTGATAGCGATTTATACCCACGATTAATCCTAAAAGAACACCACCCACTCCTGTTCCTTCTCTAATTAATCCTTTTAATACACCCCTTATCACAAAGAGCAATACAACAGCTCCCAGTACTATATCTATCCAGTTCATCGATTTTTTCTGGTTATCTTATCTAATAAATCTTTAAGCTTTTGCTTTGCTTTATTGTTCTTATTTTTTAAATCAAAAACCTCTGCTGCAAGGTTAAGAGAAGCTAACAAACAGAGTTGTTCAAAATTTTTACTGGGTGAAGAGGAGATGATTTCTTTAATTTTTTCATCCACATAAGCTGCTATTTCTCTCAGATAGGACTCATCTTCTCTGGTCTCAGCTTTTAAATTATACTCCCGGTTATAAATAGTAACCTTTACCCCATTATTCTTGCTTCTTGGGAAATTTTACCAACTCCCCTCTTTCCCAACCGGTGGTGATACTTCGCTTGATAATGTTGGAGGGAATGATTTCTGGCATTTGTTTTATATTAATATAAAAATTTAAGCACCTGTCAACCTTTTTCGATTTATTCAAATTATTATTTTTGGTCTATCCACTTTAGTAGCCAGTTTTCTGGCCTTTTTTAAATCCTCCGAAGTATTGATGTTGAAAAATATATGTTGTGGAGGAGAAAATCTTCTAATTTCCCTCTCCTGTATAAACCTCACCTTAAGATAAGGCAAAATACTCTGTATCTTGCACTCCCCCTGGTTCAATTTTTCTTTTATCACCGGCAGGCAGGATCTGGAATAAATGGCATGAAGGGGCTCTATTCCTCTGGAATGGAAGGGGATCAAAACCTCATAATTTTTGGAGAGATGACGCATATAATCAATAAACTTCCAGTCTAAAAAAGGCATATCGCAGCCCAGTACGAAGTTAAACTTAGCTTGAGAGAGCAAAAGACCGGAATAAATTCCTCCCAGTGGGCCTTTTTCCGGAATAACATCTTTTATTACCTTTAATTTTTCTCCTTCCCCCTTTATATTTTTGAAATTTTTAAAGGAAACTTTTCCCTCAACTAAAATAACTTCCTCTCCTTTTTCTTTTACTATTTCTATTTGCTGAAGGACTCTTTCCAGCAAAGTAGTTCCACCAATTTTTAAAAAAGCCTTCCTGTTACCTATCCTTTTATTCTCTCCTCCCGTTAGGATTAAAAAGTTCATCCCTGTAGTTTTTCTATTTTTACTGCACACACTTTAAATTCGGGGATTTTAGCGACAGGATCAAGGGCATCAATAGTTAGGATATTGGCAAGAGATTCCACAAAATGAAAAGTCATAAAAACTACTCCAGGAGGTGATTTGTCGGTTATTTTCACCTTAGCTTTTACCTTACCTCTACGGGATATTACCTTAACTATCTCTCCTTCAGAAATATCAAGAAAATTAGCATCCTGAGGATTAATCTCCACCATTCCCTCTGGATAGATCTGACTAATTCCTTTTACCCTGCGGGTCATGGTTCCGGTATGAAAATGGAAAAGAACTCTACCTGTAGAGAGGATAAGAGGATATTCTTCATCGGGTAGCTCTACAGGTGGTTTATAATCTATGGAGTGGAATCTACCTTTACCTCGGGTAAACTTCTCCCTGTGCAAGTATCTGGTTCCATGATGAGAGGGATCTGGACAGGGCCATTGCAGGCCCTCTTTTCCCAATCTTGAATAAGTTATTCCTCCATAAATGGGGGTCAATAAAGCTATTTCCTTCATTATCTGAGCTGGATGCTCGTATTGCATGGGATATCCCATCTTTTGAGAAAGATTGCAGATTATCTCCCAATCTGCTTTTGCCTCTCCAGGAGGGTTTAAGGCTTTGTGCAGTTTTTGCACTCTCCTTTCGGTATTGGTAAAAGTTCCCTCTTTTTCAGCAAAACAGGCAGCAGGTAGAACAATACTTGCAAGTTCAGCAGTTTCAGAAAGAAAGATATCCTGGACTACCAACAAATCGAGTTTTTTTAGAGCCTCTCTGGTCCTTGTAGCATTTGGGTCAGAGAGAGCCGAATTTTCTCCCATTATATACATAGCCCTTATCTTATTCTCTTCGATAGCATGGATCATTTCTACTACTGTGAGTCCAGGCTTTACAGGCAAACAAACTCCCCAGCTTTTTTCAAATTTACCTCTTATACTCTCATCTTCCACACTCTGATAACCTGGATAGACATTGGGAAGGGCTCCCATATCACATGCTCCCTGCACGTTGTTCTGTCCTCGTAAGGGATTTACCCCGCAGGATTCCTTCCCCACTTTACCACAAAGCATGGCAAGGTTGGCAAGCGTGAGAACGTTATCTGTTCCTGTTGTATGTTGAGTTATACCCATAGCATAAACTATGGAGGATTTTTCTGCCTTGGCATAAATCCGGGCTGCTTTTATAATATCCCGGGCTGGTACCCCGGTAATCTTTTCTACTTTCTCAGGAGGATAATCCTTGACTGTCTTTTTAAATAATTCAAAGTTTTCTGTTCTCTTTTTTATAAATTCTGTATCTTCTAATCCTTCCTGGAGAATAACGTGCATTATTCCATTGAAAAGAGCAACGTCGGTACCTGGCCTTTGTCTTAACCAGATGTGGGCAAATTGAGTAAGTTCTATTTTCCGCGGATCAACTACAATAAGGTATGCTCCGTTTTTCACAGCCGCTTTAATCTGTAAGGCTACAATAGGATGAGTCTCGGAGGTATTTGATCCTGTAACCAGAATACAATCAGCTTTAGCGAGCTCACCAATAGAGTTAGTCATGGCTCCTGAGCCAAAAGCCCGGGCAAGGCCGGCGACTGTAGAGGAGTGACAGAGTCGAGCACAATGATCAACATTGTTTGTTCCAACAACTGCCCTCATAAATTTCTGAAAAAGGTAATTTTCCTCGTTAGTACACTTGGCCGAAGAGAGCCCCGCAATGGAATCTGCCCCATATTTTTCTTTAATTTTTTTTAACCTGGAGGCTACAAGACCAAGAGCTTCATCCCAGGATGCCTTTTTAAATTTTCCATTTTTTTTAATTAGAGGATGGGTGAGCCTGTCTGAAGAGTTTATAAACTCAAAGCCAAACCTTCCCTTGGTGCAAAGCCATCCCAAGTTAACTGGAGCATCAGGAGGTGATGTAACTTTAACCACCTTGTTATCTTTTGTATGCAGGGTAATCTGGCATCCACATCCACAGTAAGGACAGATGGTGGTTGTCTTTTTAAACTCCCATTCTCTTCCCTTACTTTTTCTTTCTCTTTCAACAAGGGCTCCAACAGGACAGACGGAGAGACAATTTCCGCAAAAAACACAATTAGTCTCGGTTAAAGGTTTATCAAAGCCGGTGCTGATCTGGGTATTAAATCCCCTGCGGGCAAAATCAAAAACCTCACACTGCTGAACATCACTGCAAACATTAATGCAGCGACCGCAGAGAATACATTTTGTATTATCCCGCTCAATAAAAGGGTTGTCAGTAATCACTGGATAGTTTATTCTCTCTCCCTGAAAGCGAGATGAGGAGACACCCAGCTCATAGGCATATTTTTCCAAAAGACAATCCCCGCTTTTTTCACAGGTCATACAATCAAGAGGATGATTGGATATAAGAAGCTCCAGGACTACACGTCTTGCCTTTTTCACTCTTTCTGTATTGGTCTTAACTTCCATTCCCTCTCTCACAGGATAAGAGCAAGAGGCAACAAGATTTTCTACTCCCTTTACCTCTACCACACAGAGCCTGCAAGAGGATGATGGAGAAAATCTTTCCTCATAACAAATGTGAGGTATATCTATTCCTGCCTTTCTGGCAGCCTCCAGTATAGTGACTCCTTCCTCAACACAAATTTTTCTGCCATCTATATCCAGGTGAACTTCAGCCATATTAGCTCCCACCTCTCATCTTTTCTATATCACACCTTAAGCACCTTTTGGCTTCTTTAAGAGCTTCCTCCTTACTTAATCCAAGCTCAATTTCTTTAAATCCCTTTTTTCTTTCTTTCAAAGATAAGCAGGGCATTTTAACTCTCTTTTCTGGTGAGGGTTCTACCTCAATCAGATCAGTTAGCTCAAAATACTTCTTTCTTACCTCGGGTAGTCTTTCAAGGGGTTCTCCCTTTAAATATCGATCAATGGATATGGCAGCTTTCTCTCCAGAAGCTATTGCTTCAATCACTGTTGCAGGACCGCTCACTGCATCTCCTCCTGCAAATACTCCCTCTTTGCTTGTAGCCAGAGTTCCAGGATTAACCCAGATGGTACCCCAATCAGTCTTTTTCACCGAGGAAGGTAGAAAAGATGTATCAGCCATCTGACCTATAGCGGAGATTATTGAATCAGCTGAAAGAAAAAATTCAGAACCCGGGATGGGAACCGGCCTTCTTCTCCCGCTTTCATCATAACCTCCCAGCCTCATCCGCACACATTCCAGACCTTTTATTTTTCCGTTAGAAGATAATATCTTTATTGGAGTGGCAAGATAATGAAATTTCACACCCTCATGTTTGGCAGCCTCAACCTCGCTTTCTATAGCAGGCATTTCCTGAGGTGACCTTCTATAGAGAATAATTACCTCATCTGTTCCTAATCTCAGAGCGGATCTTGCCGCATCTATAGCAACATTACCTCCTCCCACCACTACTACTTTACTTCCCAATTTTTGATGCTGTCCTAAATTGATAGCTTTCAAAAAGGCCACACCGTCAAGAACTCCCTTTATTTCTTCTCCCGGGATATTGAGCTTACGAGATACATGGCACCCCACAGCTATAAAGATGCAAGAATACCCTAAGTTGAATAGTTCATTAAAGGTTATATCTTTACCAATTTTCACTCCTGTCTTAATAGAAACTCCCAGACTTTCTACAGAAGAAAAGATCTCCTCTTCCAATATACTTTTAGGAAGTCTATAGTCAGGAATCCCTACTCTGAGCATTCCACCAGTGGCAGGAAGAGCTTCAAAAATAGTAACAGAGTATCCCCAGCGAGCAAGATAATGAGCGCAGGTTAGACCTGCCGGACCGGAACCAATTATGGCAATTTTTTCTTTTTTAGAAGGAGTGGATAAATGTACTCTGGGTTTTATCTTCTCACGTGCATAGTCACTTACAAATCTTTTAAGGGCATTTATAGCTACAGGTTCATCTATCTCGCCCCTGCGACATTTTAGCTCACAGGGATGGTGACAGACTCTACCACATATAGCTGGAAAAGGATTTCTCTTTTTGATAACCTCAAGTGCCTCGGAGAATTTCTCCTGGCTAATCAATTCAATATATCCTGGAATATCTATTCCTACAGGACATACATTCTGACAGGGAGATACAAAAAGGTTCTCGCAACTACAGGCTGGACAGAATTTATCTTCAACATGAGCTCTGTACTCATCTTTAAAATAGGCGAGAGTGGAAAGCACGGGATTAGGAGCTGTTTGTCCTAATCCGCAAAGAGAGGCACTCTTTACCACTCTGGCAAGCTCTTCCAGAAGTTGAATATCTTCAGGTTTTCCTTCTCCCCGGGTTATGCGGACCAGAATTTCCAGCATGCGCTTTGTCCCTACTCTACAGGGAACACACTTTCCACAGGACTCATCTTGAACAAACTCGAGGAAAAAACGAGCAATATCTACCATACAGGTGTTATCATCCATAACCACCATTCCACCTGAGCCCATTATAGCACCAATTTTTTTAAGCGAATCATAATCTATGGGAAGGTCAAGATACCTTTCAGGAACACACCCACCAGAAGGCCCTCCAATCTGGACAGCCTTAAATTTTCTACCAGCAGGTGGTCCTCCTCCTATATCAAAAACAACCTTTCTTAAACTGGTCCCAATAGGGACTTCTACAAGACCGGTATTTTTTACCTTACCGGCCAGAGCAAATATCTTGGTTCCTTTGCTATCTCTGGTGCCAAGTTTGGCAAATTCTTTTGCACCTTTCAGCATAATATAAGGGATATTGGCCAGGGTCTCCACATTATTAATGCAGGTAGGTTTTCCCCACAGACCTGATTGGGCCGGAAAGGGAGGTCTCGGTCTTGGCATACCCCTTCTACCCTCAACTGAGGCGATCAGAGCCGTTTCCTCACCACAAACAAAAGCTCCTGCTCCTTGCTTTATCCTTATATTAAAAGAAAATCCTGTACCCAGGATATTTTCACCAATAATTCCATATTCTCTTGCCTGGGAAAGTGCTACCTTAAGATGCTCCACAGCTATAGGGTACTCAGCTCTGACATATACATAACCTTCCCTTGCGCCAATAGCATAACCTGCTATGAGCATTCCCTCAATAACGGAGTGAGGGTCTCCTTCAAGTATTGCCCTGTCCATAAAAGCACCAGGGTCCCCTTCATCGGCATTACAGATAATAAATTTGGGGGTACCGGAACTATCTTTTGTAAATTGCCATTTAAGTCCAGTTGGAAATCCTGCTCCTCCTCTTCCCCGAAGACCAGATGCTTTAATCTCATCTATCACCCTCTGAGACGAGAATTTCTCTTTAAAAATTCTCTCAAAACCTCTGTATCCCTCATTTATTAAATAATCATCAATCCTGGTAGGGTCAATTTTGCCACACCTGCGGAGTACGATTTTTACCTGCTCTTTATAGAAAGGTACATCGGCTGTATGAGGAATAGGTTTGTTGGATAGAGGTTCTTTGTAGAGGAGGCGCTCTATCAGTTTTCCCTTAACAAGAGTCTGAGAGACAATTTCTTTAACATCGGAGGGAGTTACCTGCTGATAAAAAATATCGTCCGGATCAATTACCATCACTGGTGCTCGGGCACAAAAACCCTGACACCCTGTAGGAACAACCTCCACTTTTTTGCTAAGGCCCGAGGCTTCTATCTCTTCAATTAATTTATCTTTTATTTCTTGGGCACCAAATGCCCGACATCCCGTCATACATATCCTGACTCTTTTCTTTTCGGTACACCTTTTTTCCAATAAATACTCGCGATATGCCTCAAGTTCTTCTATTTTAGAAAATTTTGCCATAAATGAACTCAATCCTTTCTGTATTGATTTATTATCTTTTCTATCCTATCCGGAGTTAATTTACCAAAGTAATCCTGATTAACCATTACTACCGGTGCCAAAAAACAGGTTCCAAGGCAGCGTACTGTTTCCAGACTGAAGTTTAAATCCTTGGTGGTTTCACCTGGCTGGATGCCCAGGATTTTTTTTAGTCTATCCAGTATTTTCCTTGCTCCCTTAACATGACAGGCTGTTCCGAGACAAACCCTTACGGTATTTTTCCCCCTCGGCTCAAGATAAAACTGGGTATAAAAGGTAACAATTCCCCAGATTTTGCTTTCAGAGATTCTTAATTTCCGGGAAAGGTAAATCAATATATCTTTGGGAAGGTACCCAAAGGTTTCTTGAACCTCCTGGAGGATAGAGATAAGAGGTCCTGGGTCAGTTTCGTGCTTTTCAACAAGCTTATCTATCTTTTCTTTATCTTCTTGCGATACCATCATCACTCCGTCCTGCTTAAGAGGCGCTTCAAAACAAGCTTGAAAATTTATTGTAAAAAAAGAGAAAAATATTGTCAAGATCCCGCCAGCTCTTTCCAGATTCCTTTCCTCTCTTTGTTTTGTAAATAATAATCTATGTATTTTGCCGCCTTTTTACCTGCACCAGCTGCCAGAATAACAGTAGCAGCTCCGGTGGTTACATCACCACCAGCAAAAACGCCAGGTTTTGTAGTTGCACAGGTTGCCTCGTTAACCACCAGAGTTCCCCATTTAGGGTGGACCTTTAGATCCGGGGTAGTTTTTGCAATCATAGGAGACGGAATTTGTCCAATAGCCACAACTACTGTGTCAACAGGAACAATGAACTCGGACCCTTTTATAGGAACCGGTCTTCTTCTCCCTGATGAATCTGGTTCACCCAGACGCATTTTTATGAGTTTTGCTTCTTTTACCCAACCTGCCTCATCCCCAATATATTCTACTGGAGCGACCAGAAACATAAAATCAATTCCCTCCTCTTCGGCATTTTCTATTTCTTCAATTCTTGCCGGCATCTCATTTCTTGTCCGTCTGTAAAAAACCGTGACCTTTTTTGCCCCTGCTCTCAAAGCAACTCTTGCCGAATCCATGGCTACATTTCCGCCACCAATTACCCCTACTCTTTCTCCTACTT
>QMQA01000002.1 GCA_003648845.1 Candidatus Aerophobota bacterium | reverse complement strand
TTCCAGAACTACACCCTATATTAACATTTTTCTTATTCTGATCAATTTTGCTTTATTTTTTTATGAGTTATCTCTTGGAAGACCGGGGTTGACGAGGTTTATATATACATATGGGCTTGTACCCAAGAGGTTTTTTTATTTATCTGACCAAGACTTCCCTTTATTATTTCGATATCTTCCTTTCTTCACATCTACTTTTCTGCATGGTGGATGGTTTCATATTCTTGGAAATATGCTTTTTCTCTGGATTTTTGGAGATAATGTGGAGGATGAGATGGGACATTTCAAGTATCTTGGATTTTACCTTCTCTGTGGAGCGGGAGCAGGATTTGTCCACCTTTATCTTAACCCTTTTTCCCCTTTACCCGCTGTGGGGGCAAGTGGTGCTATATCCGGAGTGATGGGGGCTTATTTCTTACTTTTCCCCACCTCTCGCATAATTACCTTATTGCCAATCTTTTTTTTCTTCACTTTAGTGGAGATACCAGCTTTTTTCTTTTTAGGAATATGGTTTCTTTTTCAACTTCTCAGCGGCACTTTTTCTCTTATAGCCAGAGAAGTGACGGGAGGAGTTGCCTGGTGGGCGCATGTAGGAGGGTTTATTTTAGGAATGGGCCTTCGTGTTGTTTTTGTCAGGCGCCGCAGGTACAGAAGACGGTATTATGATTACTGGTGAAAAAAGATATAAAGTTTGACGTAATTATTGACAACAGAAGGGATATGTGATACTTTATCACAAAATGTTTCGCTATGCTGTGCAGGAGAGAACATCTATTTAATGTCTTAAAAAACAGGAATTTTTTTGCTCTTTGGATTGGTCAGATAGTCTCTCAATTTGGAGATCGCCTTGCTCAAATGGGATTGGTAGGGATTTATTTAACTCACACCAGAGGCGTCTCAGTGGCTAACTCTGTTCCTTTGATGAGAAATCTTTTTTTCTTTTCCACTTTACCTGTATTAATTTTTACGCCCGTAGCCGGGGTATATATAGACAGGTGGAGCCGCAGAAATACTCTGATAGTGACAGACTTTTTACGAGCGGGACTGGTTCTTCTCATTCCTCTTTTTGGAATTTATAGCGGGAATATAAAGTATGTTTATGTTGTGATATTTCTTATTTTTTCTGCAACCTGTTTTTTTACCCCTGCAAAGTCAGCTTTTATACCTAATTTGGTGAAAAAAGAGGAACTGTTAGCTGCCAACTCTCTTTCTAACATTACTCGTATGATAGCTATGATAGGGGGAGTCGCTGCAGGTGGTTTTATCGTTGCCAGATTGGGCACAACCTTAAGCTTTATACTGGACTCAATTAGTTTTGTTATCTCCGGTTGGGCTATAGGATTTGTGCAGATCAAGGGAAATCCGATAGCACGTAACGATAGTACCGATTTGTTTAAAAAAGTAGGGGAAGACTTTATCCAGGGAATAAGCTTTATCAGAAAAAACAGAGAAATTCTTCTTCTTGCTATTAATTTGTTTATTCTGATGGCTGCCAGTGGCCTTGCCTATGTGCTGGTCACTGTTTTGATTACTAAGGGGCTGGGATTGGGGACCGAAGGATTGGGAACTGCAGCTGTGTCTTTAGGAGCGGGAATGATACTGGGCTCTCTTGTTTATGGACAGTTTGGAGCAAGTTTGAAAAAAAATTCAGTTATTGTAGGAGGGATGCTGGCAGCAGGAATATGTGCTTTAACTCTTGGAGGAAGCAAATCAATTAGTTATCTTCTTGTCGGAGTATTTCTGATTGGATTTATAGCTGCTATAATAATGATTGCTGCTAATACTCTCTGTCAGGAGATTACACCGGATAATTTTAGAGGAAGAGTTTTTGCCAGTTTGGAAATTATAATAAATTCTTCTTTTCTCCTTTTTGTATGGATGGCGGGAGTTCTTGGTACTCATTATCCACTCTCACTCATATTTTACGGGATTGGAGTAGCCCTCCTAATTTATGCAGGGGGGATAACGCTAATCAGAGGTGTCAAAAGAGTAGCGTAAATTGTGGGTTTTTATTTTGTATAAAGCAGGACAGATACTTTCTTGTTATCTACCATCCTCACTGGCTTACTGGATAGCCAGAAGAATAGCTGATTTACTATTTGCTTTTCCTTTTGGAAAATGTAAATTATACAAAGAAGCAGTTTTGCATAACTTAGATTTAATTACCAACTGCAATAATAAGACAAAAATGACACGGGAAGTCTTTCGCAATTTTGCCAGTTATGTAAGGGAATTTTTGTGGCTGGCAAGGATGGATAAAAGTAGATTTTTTAGAAAAGTGATGCCTGTAGGGATTGAAAACCTTGATGCTGCTTTAAAGAGAGGTAAGGGTGTGTTGCTTTTATCTGCTCATTTTGGAAACTGGGAATGGGGGGGAATATCACTGGCATTATGCGGTTACAATGTGTACTTTTTAGTGAGACCTCATATTAACCCCCACACTAATAGATTGTTTTGCAGTCTTCGGGAAAAAGGCAATATAAAGATTATTCCTGTTACTCATTTAAGAAAGGCGGTAAAGCTGCTGCGAGGTAATGCAGTAGTGGCTACCCTGGTTGATGAAGCAGACGAGGGGGTTAAGGTTAATCTATTTGGGAAAAAAGTAGCTGTTGCCTCCGGTCCTTTTAAGATAGCTTACAGAGCGGGAGCTGCAATTTGCCCCGCTTTCATGGTAAAAGATAAAAAAACAGGTAAACAAAAGGGAGTAGTGGAGCCTCCTATCAAATTGAGCTCCAATACGCAGACTGAGAAAAGTATCCAGATGGCTGCTCAGAGGTTTATTCAAATTATGGAAGATTATCTTAGATTTTATCCTCATCAGTGGTTTTTATTTAAAGAAAAAAGGGTTTACTCCACCACATCTTGCGAAGGAAAGTGAGATTAAGAAGACTAAAATGAAAGTTCTTATTGTTTATATCTCCGATGTTTCGGGTCACAGACAGGCGGCAAAAGCAATTAAACAAGCTTTTCAAGAGAGCTATCCCTGGGTAACTGTTAGAGAAGAAAATCTATTTCGCCATGGAAATCCTTTTATAACCTGCAGTCTGGACAGTTTATACTATGCCCTCATTAAAGTTACTCCCTGGTTATGGAACATTATCTGGGATAGTGAAGAAGTTTACTGGTTAACCTATTTTGTGAGAAGTGTGCTTTACAGGATGAACTACCATAGATTGTATAGAGAAGTTATAAAGCCTTTTGATCCTCAAGTGGTTATATGCACACATTCTTTATCATGTGCCATATGCTCTACTATCAAGTATGACAAAAAGATGAACTATCTGTTGGTGGCTGTTCCTACTGATTTTTACCTGAATCCTTACTGGTTTTACAAAAATGTAGATATGTATTTTTTGCCACAGGATGATTCAAAGCTCGAATGTTTGAGAAAAAAAATTTCCCATGATAAACTGCAGGTAAGTGGCATCCCCATCTCCCCTCAGTTTTGTCAACACAAAGATAAAAATTGCCTGAGAGAAAAATGGCAGATGAAAGACAGTCTTTTCACTATTTTAATTATGGGAGGAGCACGGGGACTGGGGGATATTAAGGACATTGTTGTTGCGCTGGATAAAAGTTCTCTTCCCCTGCAAGTTATAGTAGTTGCAGGAACAAATAGAAAATTAAAAAGAGAGCTTCGCAGGTTAAGTTCGAGGTTAAGTTTTCCTTTTAAAGTTTATGGTTATGTAAGAGAAATAGATGAGTTGATGGAAATCTCGGACCTTCTTATCAGTAAGCCAGGAGGTTTAACTACGGCCGAAGCATTGAGCAAAGCTCTCCCCATGGTAGTTGTGGACTCAATTGCGGGGCAGGAAAGAGGAAACAGGAAATTTCTCTTAGAAAAAGGCCTGGCTTTTAGCCTAAATAGGACCAAGGATTTAATTTCGGTTGTTCGCAAATTCATTAACAATGATTTTGATAAGACTCTCTGGGAGAAAAAGATAAAAGATGTAGCACGGAGCGGTTCTTCACGTGAAATTGCTCGTAAAATTGTTGGTATGATAAAAAATAAGGAGAGATGGAATGGATTATCTGCAGATTACCACCAAGGATAATCGCTATGTTTATACCACTGGCAGGATAAGAGGGCTTGAAAAGTATTTACTTAAAAGTGCAGATTTTGCTCGAATCAAAGAAACAAAAGACCTCAGGGAGAGTTTCCAGAACCTTCATCGTTTTTATCCTTATTCAGAATCAATGAAAGTATGCACTCATCCTGAGGATTTTGAGAAGGGCCTTGAGGAGGAATGGAAAAAGACTTATCTTGAGCTGATAAGCTTTGTTCCGGAGCCTGACCTGGTTAAGCTATTTTGGTTAGAGCAAGATTTTCACAATATGAAGGTTCTTTTTAAACTCCATCTCCAGAAAAAAGTTCCCGAGGAAATAGATAAAGTGGAACATCTTTCAACATCAGGTACTTTAAATCCGGATATTTTAAGTAGGGCTATAACAAAAGGAGATTTTTTCTCTCTTCCCTCTTTTTTTAAAGATATAATTAATCAGATTATGGATACAATAGAGAAAGGAATATCAGCAAAAGAGATAGATGTTTTTCTTGATAAGGTCTATTTTCAAAAATTTTCTTTGGAACTTGAAAAATACAAAGATGATTTTTTGATAGAGCTGGGTAAAAAGATTATAGATAGTTTAAATATTAAGAATTTTTTAAGGGTAAAATTGTGGAAAAGAGAAGATGAGAAAAAACTCCTTGAGGATTTTATAATCGATGGAGGGAATATAGAAAAAGAAATTATGATTCAACTTGCTGGAGAACCTCTTGATTCTCTGGTGGGTGCAATAAAGAGAACCGAATATGTTCCAGTCTTTCAGAAGGCTTTAGAGGAGTGGAAACAGAGTCGCAGTTTATTTTCTCTGGATAAATCACTGGAGGAAATAGTTCTCGCCTTCACCCATAAAGGTTTTTATATAACTTTTGGAAGAGAACCTCTGGTTAATTATATATTACTTAAAAAGAAAGAGATAAGAGATTTGAGATTCATATTGAGGGCGAAGAAGGCAGGAATTTCTTCTTGGTAGACAAAATGAGTTATAAGGTTAAATGAGAGCGAAGGAGGGGAAATTGTTAAAAATACTGGTAATTGGAGATAAGGATATATCTCTTCCTTTTAGAGCAAGTGGCTGTGAGGCAAAGCATGTTGAAAAACCTGAAGAGGGAAGAAAAATGCTTCTTGAGGCTATAGAGAAAGACGAATATGGAATAATTTTCATTGTGGAATCAATGGCCAGGGGCTGTATGGATATTATATCGCAGATTAGCGAAACAAAAGCTTTGCCCATTGTCACCATAATTCCTGAGATAGTAAAAGTGGAAAGGGGAGCTGCTGAAGAAAGACTCCAGCAGATGGTAAAAAGGGCAGTGGGTATAGAACTTCCGGAGTGAAACATTAGCTACCAGTGCATCTTGAGTGTATCTTCTGGTAAGGAGGAGAAGTTGGAGGACCATATTTATAGAAATCTAATAAGACCTAAAGATCTGGCCTCCTTCAAAGTGCAGATTAAAGAAAGTGATTTGTTTGTTTTATGTGAGAGGAAATTAGTTCGAGAAACTGAAGAAGCTTTATTAAAATATCGCGAGGATATTGAAAGATATATCTATTATAATCCCCTGTTCAGGGAAAGTTTTAAGCCTTTGCCTTTTGAGGAGAAGATGCCTGCTATTGTAAGATGTATGGTTGAGGCCTCTCAAAAAGCAGGAGTAGGCCCTATGGCAGCTGTAGCAGGAGCTATAGCTGAGTTTGTAGGAAGAGATTTACTTAACCGCTGCAAGCAGGTAATTGTTGAAAATGGAGGAGATATTTTTATGAAGGTAACAAAACCAAGAAGAGTAGGAATATACGCCGGAGCCTCCCCTCTTAGTGGAAAAATCGCCCTGCAGATAGAACCGGAGGAGACTCCTCTTGGTATATGCTGTTCAGCAGGCAGCTTCGGGCATTCCGTAAGCCTTGGCAAGGCTGATGCAGTAGTGGTAATCTCAACCTCCACTCCTTTGGCTGATGCAACAGCTACGGCGGTAGGAAACCTTATAAAGGAGGAGAAAGATATTAAAAAAGGGATAAGGCTTCTAAAAAGCATCTCAGGAATAAAAGGAGGATTGATAATTAAAAACAAAAAATTGGGAGCCTGGGGAGATCTTAATATAGTAAGAGGCTGTTAAATGGGAAAACTTTCGAAAAATAAAATTATGGATCTTTTATCTGTCCGAAAAAAAAGAATTTTAAAATTATCTCTTATCTTCAGTATAGCTGTTGCAGTTCTGGTTGCAGGTTTATTTATTTATTTAAATTATGTGAACAGATTAACTTATGAAAAATATTTGCTTGCTCAGGATTTATATTTGCAGGCTGAACAAGAGCAAAATGAGGAAAAAGTCGAAAGCCTTGGTAAAGCAGCCACACTTTTTGAGAAGGTTATTGCTCAGAAACTGTGGTTTGGCAACAGGGAGGAGATCTTTTTCTATCTTGCCGATTGCCTTTACAGATTGGGCAATTATGAGAAAAGTATAAAGACCCTTGAGGAATTTCAAAAAAAATATCCTCGTAGCTACTTTTCTCCCTGGGCAAGGTTAAAAATGGCTCTTATTTACGAGGAGATGGAAAAATACAAACAAGCTATTAAGATATATGAGATTATTAAGGAAAAGTACGCTCAAAACCCTGTTGCTCCTGAGGCTCTTCTGGGAGAAGCAAGATGCAGGGAACTTACCGGTGATAAAGAGGGAGCCATTAAAATGTACAGGAACTTGATTTCCAGATATCCTCTTTCTTACCAGGCAAAAATAGCCGAGGTAAAACTTCAGTATTTCGGTCAAAAAGCTCCAGCTTCCTGAAATTCGGAAAACTGAGGAAAAAGGTTGACAAACCCTCCTAAATTTTAAAAATATATAATCGTAAAATTTTAGACAAACCAAGGAGAAAAAATGATAGCAGTAGGGGAGGGGATAGATAGTTTATTTTTACTGATCTCGGACAAGAGGAGAAAAAAGAAAAAAATCGCCAAGCATAAGCGGAAAAAGAGAAGAAGAGCCAACAGACACAAGAATAAGTGAGGTATAATGCAGATAAGAGTTCGCTTTGCTCCCAGTCCTACGGGGGAGTTACATATTGGAGGGGTCAGGACAGCTCTTTTTAACTGGCTTTTTGCCCGTCATCATGGAGGAAAATTTATATTGCGGATTGAGGATACCGACATTCTGCGCTCCCAGGAGGATTTTACTAAATCAATAATAAATAACCTCAAATGGTTAGGATTGGATTGGGATGAAGGACCGGAGGTTGGAGGTGAATACGGACCTTATTTCCAGTCTCAGAGACTTTCTATTTACAAAAAGTATGCAGATACTCTTTTAGCCGAAGGTAAAGCTTATCTTTGTTATTGTTCGGCTGAAGAACTTGAAGCTAAAAAGAAAAAAATGCAGGCATCAGGAGTTCCCCCTGTTTACGATGGCCGGTGTCGGAATCTATCTAAGGAAGAAAGAAAAAAATTCGAGAGTGAAGGTAGAAAACCAACCATTAGATTCAAGGTTTCACAAAAAGATAGTCTGAAAGTGAGGGACCTTCTTAGAGGAGAGGTGAATTTTGATACCCAATTTTTTGGAGATTTTATTATTTTAAAATCTGATGGAACTCCAACTTATAACTTTGCCTGTACAGTTGATGATGCTTTGATGAAGATAACCCATGTAATAAGGGGTGATGACCATCTTTCCAACACTCCAAGACAGCTTTTAATTTATAAGGCTCTCGGATTTAAGCCACCGGTTTACGCCCATATCCCCATGATTCTGGGGAAAGACGGTTCCAAGTTAAGCAAAAGACATGGAGCAACGTCCGTTAGCTATTACAGGGAAATGGGTTATCTTCCCTGGGCTGTGGTGAATTATCTGGCGCTCCTGGGATGGTCAACACCAGATAGCCAGCAATTTTTCACCAGAGAAGAACTTATTCAAAAATTCTCTCTGGAAAGGGTAAATAAAAGCCCGGCAATTTTCGATCTTCAAAAACTGGAATGGATGAATGCAGAGTATATAAGAAGAATGAAAATCAGCGAGCTTGCTGAACTACTTGTTCCCTATCTGAGAAAGAAAGGATGGATTGGAGAGGAGATAACTCCTTCAAAGTATGAAAAAATACTGCGTATTATTGAACTGGAAAAAGACAGATTAAAAGTCCTTTCTGATATTATCGAACTTGCAGACTTTTTCTTTGAAAAAGATTTTCCTTATGACCGTGAGGCAGTGGAAAAGAGGTTAAAAAGAGATTATGTCTGTCCTCTGCTAAAAAAGATAAAAGATGCAGTAATTAAGATGGATTTTTTAAAAGAAAAGGAGCTGGAGGAAACCCTGCGTCAATTCTCCAGGCAACTTGGGCTTTCCACCAGCGAGGTATTTCACCCTTTAAGAGTAGCCCTTACAGGCAAAATGAGAGGTCCTGGATTATTTGAGTTAGCTGCGGTACTGGGGAAAGAGGAGGTAATCCGTAGAATTGATAGAGCTTTAAGTTTGCTCCAGGATAAAAATGGGAGCCTGCAGAGTGTTTATTGAATGGGGGATCGTCTAATGGTAGGACGCCAGACTCTGGATCTGGTAGTGGAGGTTCGAATCCTCCTCCCCCAGCTTATTATATATGGCGCCATCGTCTAGGGGGCTAGGATAGGTGGTTCTCAGCCATCAGACCGGGGTTCGAATCCCCGTGGCGCCATAATTTCCTATTTTTTAAGTATCCCATTAAGAAGATAAGGAGTCAAAGTAAATGAAAACGTACATTCCGAAAAAAGAAGAGATTGCTAAAAAGTGGTATTTAGTTGATGCTAAGGGTAAGATTCTGGGGAGACTGGCTACCAGAATTGCCCGAATTCTCTCAGGAAAAGATAAACCAATTTATACCCCCCATCTTGATACAGGTGATTTTGTGGTGGTCATAAATGCCAGAGAAATCAAGGTAACCGGTAAAAAAGAAGAGGAAAAAATTTACTATCGACACTCCGGATACCCCGGGGGTTTAAAAAAAGAAACTTTGAGAAGGTTAAGGGAAAGAAAACCCGAGGAAATTATTAGAAGAGCTGTGAAGGGAATGTTGCCAAAGAATAAGCTGGGAAGAAAAATGTTAAAGAAACTGAAAATTTATCCTGATGCCAACCATCCCCACCAGGCACAAAATCCTGAACCAATAAATCTTTAAGAGAGGGAGATATGAATAAACAGCTAAAGGATAAAATCAAGGATGCCTTAAACTATATCCAGTCAAGATGTAGTCTTGTTCCTCAGATTGGTATAATTTTGGGAACAGGACTGGGCAGGCTGGCAGAACATATTGAGGAAAAAACTATAATACCTTACAGTGAGATTCCTCATTTCGCTATTTCTACTGCACCTGGTCATGCGGGTAATCTTTTGTTGGGTGGGATTGAAGATAAAAAAGTGGTTGCCATGCAGGGAAGGTTTCATCTTTATGAAGGATACTCTCTGGAGGAGATTACCTTCCCGATAAGAGTAATGAAGGCATTAGGGATTAAGATTTTAATTGAATCAAATGCAGCCGGGGGGATGAATCGGAATTTTAAAGCGGGTGATATAATGATTATTACAGATCATATTAATTTTACCGGGACAAATCCTTTAATAGGTCTCAATGATGAGACTCTGGGACCTCGATTCCCCGATATGTCTGAACCTTATGATCGAAAGTTGATTGAGCTCACCGAAGAAATAGCCTTAAAGGAAGGCATCCGGTGTCATCGAGGAGTCTATATAGGTGTCATCGGGCCCAACTTTGAAACAAGGGCTGAGTACAGGTTCTTCCACCTGATAGGAGCAGATGCAGTGGGGATGTCTACTGTACCGGAGGTAATAGTGGCAAAACACAGTGGTTTGAGAGTACTGGGTCTGAGCTGTATCACCGATATGTGTATACCGGATCTGCTGGAACCGGTGGATTTTAAAAAAGTAATCCAGGTAGCAACTCAAGCCGAACCTCACCTTACAAGACTGGTAAAAAGAGTAATCAAAGAGATAGAGGTGTAAATGGACTACAGGAAAACTCTTAACTTACCAAGAACTAAATTCCCTATGCGGGCCAGTCTCCCTTTAAGGGAGCCAAAAATTTTGGAGTTCTGGGAAAAAAGGAAAATTTATGAAAAAATAAGAGAATATCGAAAAGAATCCCCCAAATTTATCTTGCATGATGGTCCTCCTTATGCCAATGGAGATATTCATCTTGGCCAGGCTTTTAATAAAATCCTCAAGGATATAATAGTAAAATACAAAATAATAAGAGGCTATGATAGCCCTTTTATACCGGGCTGGGACTGTCATGGACTTCCTGTAGAACACCAGCTATTCAAGGAACTTGGTGTTAATAAACGGGATATCTCCTGTCTGGAATTTAGAAAAAAAGCCAGGGAGTATGCTTTTAGCTTTGTAAAAAAACAAAAAAACGAATTTAAAAGACTGGGAATATTCGGATACTGGGAAAAACCTTATCTTACAATGGATTATGAATATGAAAGCGAAATTGTCAGATGTTTTGGAGAACTGGCAAAAAAGGGTTACATTCACCGCCGGCTGAAACCTATTTACTGGTGCTTTAACTGCCAGACTGCACTGGCTGAGGCCGAAATAGAGTACAAGACAAAAGAGTCCCCTTCTCTTTATGTCAAATTTCTCCTCAAAGAAAAAATTCCTCCAATCTGTTTTAATGGCCCTGTTTATATCCTTATATGGACGACCACTCCCTGGACTCTTCCTGCCAATCTGGCAGTAGCTGTTCACCCCGATTTAGATTATGTGCTCATTCAGGATCAAAATGAGAAAGAGGCAATGATAGTAGCTCTGGATTCCCTTAAAAATATCCAGGATGAGGATCCCGAAAGAAGATGGAAGATTATAACGCATTTTTCAGGAAAAAAGTTAAAAGGAGCAAGATACTTAAGGCCTTTATCAGATAAAGAAGGAAAAGTTTTGCTTGCCAGTTTTGTTAATCCAGAGGAGGGAACAGGATGTGTTCATATCGCCCCCGGTCATGGAGAAGAGGATTACTTTTTAGGTCTTGAGAATAACCTACCTGTTTTTTCACCTGTCGATGACGAAGGAAAATTTACCAATGAAGTAGAAAAATTCAAAGGAATGCAAGTTTTTGAGGCTAACAAGTTGATTGAAAAAGAGCTACAGAAAAAGGGAATCCTTCTTCAGCGAAAAAAGCTGCAACATTCTTATCCTCATTGCTGGAGGTGTGGAAAACCGGTCATCTTTCGTGCAACTCCTCAATGGTTTTTGATTGTCGATAAAAACAATTTAAGGGAAAAGGCTCTTAAATCGGTTCTTTCCACGGTAGAATGGATTCCTCTCTCATCCAGGATCAGAATGAAGAGTATGCTGGAAGAACGTCCCGACTGGTGTTTATCCCGTCAGAGATACTGGGGGGTTGGTATACCGGTCATATACTGCAGCCTATGTGAAGAACCTATTCTGGACGAAGAAATTATAAAAATAGTTGCGGAAAAGGTGGCCAGGGAAGGATCCGATGTGTGGTTTGAAAGGGAAGTGGATTCCTTTATCCCCCAAGGATTCAAATGTCCTCGATGCGGAGGAGAAAAGTTCAGAAAAGAGCAAGATATTTTAGATGTTTGGTTTGAATCAGGTATCTCCCACCAAGTCGTGTTAGTCCGGAGACCAGATCTGAGACATCCTGCAGATCTTTACCTTGAAGGTTCAGACCAGCACCGGGGATGGTTCCAAACCTCTCTTTTAACCTCGGTTGCTTTAAAAAACAGACCTCCTTACAGGAAGGTTCTCACACATGGATTTATTGTAGATGCTCAGGGAAAGAAAATGTCCAAGTCCCTGGGCAATGTGGTTGATCCTCAACAGGTTGTGGAAAAATATGGTGCAGAGATTCTAAGACTCTGGTCAGCTCTGGCAGACTACAGTGAGGATATTCGTATATCTGATGAGATAATCGGATACACAGTGGAAGTGTATAGAAAAATAAGAAATTCTTATCGCTTCCTTCTGGGTAATTTATTTGACTTCTCCCCTTCGCGGGACAAAGTGGATTACTTCAAACTTCGTCAGGTAGACAGGTGGATGTTATCCAGGCTTCAGAGGTTAATTGAAGTAGTTACACGATCTTACGAGGAATTTAGATTTCATGAGGCAGTTCAACAACTGCACAGGTTTGCTAACAATTATTTAAGTGCTTTTTACTTTGATATATTAAAGGATAGATTATACACCTTTCCTTCAAACTCTCTCCAGCGTCGCGCAGCTCAAACAGTTTTATACTCTATCTTAACTGTCCTGGTTAAACTTACCTCCCCCATTCTTTCCTTTACATCTGAGGAAGTATGGGGATATATAAGGGAGATAGACAAAGAAAGTGAGGAAAGTGTTTTCCTTTCCCTATGGCCCCGGGTAGCTTCTGAATTTATCGATCCGGAACTGGATGAAAAATGGGACAGATTAATGCGGGTAAGAGAAGAGGTTTTAAAGAAAATGGAGGAGGCTCGTCAGGCTGGAAAGATCTCATCTTCTCTAAATGCCAGGTTAATTATAAAAGCTCCAGATGAAATTTTAGCCATTTTAAGTGAGCTTGGTCAGGATGCATTGAAAGAAATCTTTATTGTATCCCAGATTGAACTGGAGAGTTCCTCTGAAAAAAAAATACAAGTAGAAAAAGCTAAAGGTAAGAAGTGTGAAAGATGCTGGATGTATAGCGAAAGAGTTGGCGAGAATAAGGAGTATCCTTCACTCTGTGAAAGATGCTGGAGGGTGGTAGAAAAAAATAACCTGTATGAAAGACTCATCTGAGCATCATCGCATAATAGTGGAAAAGGGTGGACAGCGCCTGGATGTTTTTTTAAAAGAACACTTTTCTCATTTATCTCGCAGTTCCCTTCAAAAACTTATTCACGAGGGGAAAGTAACCGTAAACAAAAAAGTGGAAAAACCCTCACATCTGCTTAAAACAGGGGATAAAATAGATATTATCATTACTCCTTTAAAAGAAACAGTTCTCGTCCCTGAACCTTTACCTTTGGATATATTATTTGAAGATGATTATCTTCTCGTGCTTAACAAACCCGCAGGGATGACTACTCATCCTGTATATCCTGGACAAAAAGGAACGTTGGTTAATGCTCTTTTATATCATACAAAAAACCTGTCCCAGATGGGAGGGCTTCTGCGTCCCGGCATCGTCCACCGACTGGATAAAGACACCTCAGGAGCAATAGTAGTGGCTAAATGTGATTTTGTTCATCTTGCTTTATCTTTGCAGTTTAAAAAAAGGGAAGTTAAGAAAAAGTATTTGGCTCTGGTTAAAGGCAAACCTTCTGATGCTGAAGGAATTATCAATGTTAAAATTGGAAGAAGTCCTAAGGGTAGGGGAAGAATGGTGCCAGATGGAAAGCTTGCCAGGGAAGCTATAACTTATTATAAGACCTTAAAATCCTGGGGCGACTGGAGTTTACTTGAGGTTCATCCATTAACAGGTAGAACTCACCAGATTAGAATTCACCTTAAAACATTAAACTGCTTTTTAATTGGAGACAGATTATACGGAGGAAAGCCGGGAAGGGATTCTCCCGTTCCAGTTAACCGTGCTATGTTGCATGCAAACCTCTTGGGTTTTTTTCATCCTGCAAAAAAGGAATGGATGGAGTTTGAAGCTCCCATGCCTCAGGATATGAAAAATGTAATAAATTATCTGGAGAGAAAAAAATGAAATTAAAAGACGAGATTGCTGTAGTTACAGGTGGTGCACAGGGGATTGGCAAAGCTATATGTCGCAGGTTCATCGAATGCGGTGCTAAAGTGGCTGTATTTGATATTGTAGAAGATACCACCTGTATAGCTGAGTTAACGCATATTGGCCAGAAAAAAAGCGATGTTACTTTTTTTAAGGTAGATGTGAGCAACCTCTCTAACGTGGAAAAAGCGGTAAATCAGGTAATTGACAAATTTTCCCATATTGATATATTGGTCAATAACGCTGGTATTACCTGTGATAAGCTAATTCTAAGGATGAGAGAGGAGGAGTGGGACAGAGTAATTCAGATAAACCTTAAGGGTGCATTTAACTGTATA
Source organism: Candidatus Aerophobota bacterium (assembly GCA_003648845.1). The sequence continues at coordinate 4,279 of QMQA01000002.1, read as the reverse complement.
AAAGCGGTTTCTCCTTTTATGTTGCGCAGGCGGAAGGGGAGAATTATTAATATCTCATCTATAATCGCATTACGTGGTAATGCGGGACAGTCCAATTATGCTGCCTCCAAGGCTGGACTGATAGGACTCACCAAGTCACTTGCGCGAGAATTTGCCACAAGGGGGATTACCGTGAATGCGATAGCACCTGGATTTATCCAGACCAAAATGACCGAAAAGTTGATTGAAAAGGGACAAGCCCAGACATTAATTTCTCAGATTCCCCTGGGTAGAGTTGGCACACCTGAAGAGGTGGCTTCTCTGGTGACATACCTTGCTTCAGAGGAGGCCTCTTACATTACAGGAGAAGTGATCAGAATTGATGGTGGCTTGAGTATGTAGATGCAAAAGGAATTTTTGAAAAGGAGGAGGTAAGAATGACGAGGGATGAGATTTTAAAAAAAGTAAGAAAGATAACAAGTGAACAATTAGGTGTTGAGGAGTCGCAGATAACAATGGATGCCAGATTCGTGGATGATCTGGGAGCAGATTCCCTTGATACTGTGGAGCTTGTTATGGCTCTGGAAGAAGAGTTTGGCATAGAGATCTCGGATGAAGAAGCAGAAAAATTAACAGATGTGCAAAAAGTTGTCGATTACATAGAAAAACACTTAGAATAAAAGTTAAAAAGATGAATGTAAGGCGCGTTGTGGTAACAGGAATAGGAGTGGTAAGTCCCATTGGTGTGGGGTTAAAAAATTTTGAAGAAGGCTTGTTTGCAGGGAAAAATGGGATCAGAAGGATAACTCGATTTGACCCTTCTTCTTTTCGTTCCCAGATGGGAGGTGAGGTGGATAATTTAAAGGTAGAGAACTACCTTTCTTCCAAAGATATAAAAAGGATGGACAGGTCCACTCAGCTCGGAATGATAGCAGCACAGGAAGCTATTGAAGAAGCCGGACTAAACATCGACCGGGAAGACCCCGAGAAAATAGGAGTTCTTGTTGGTTCAGGAGTAGGAGGACTGGAGACTATTGAGCGAGAACAGACAACTCTTTTAAGAAAAGGTCCTCAGAGAGTGAGTCCTTTTCTGGTTCCCATGTTAATTACCGATATAACTTCTGCCCATATTGCCATAAAGTATGGTTTTATGGGACCTAATCTTTCCATATCTACAGCCTGTGCCACGGGAAATCACGCAATAGGAGAGGCTTTCAAAATAATACAGAGAGGAGAAGCTGAAGTTATGATAGCAGGGGGAACTGAGGCAGCTCTCACTCCACTGGGAGTGGCAGGGTTTTGTTCAATGAGAGCTCTTTCTACCAGAAATGATGAACCACATAGGGCTTCCCGCCCTTTTGACAGGGAGAGAGACGGGTTTGTAATAGGAGAGGGAGCAGGTGTTCTGGTTCTGGAGGAGATGGAGAGAGCAAGGAAAAGAAAAGCCAAAATATGGGCTGAAATAGCAGGATTTGGTATGAGTTGCGACGCTTATCATATTACCCAGCCGATGGAAGATGGGAGAGGAATTCAGATTGCGATGAAAAAATCGCTGGAAGATGCCCGGGTTAATCTGGAAGAGGTAGATTATATTAATGCACACGGGACCTCCACTCCTTTAAATGATAAGGTGGAGACAAGGGCAATTAAAAATCTTTTCGGAAAAAGAGCTTATGATATTCCTGTAAGTTCTACCAAATCAATGACCGGTCACCTTTTAGGAGCTACAGGAGGAGTGGAAATTATTGCCTGTATTCTCGCTATCCAGAGACAGAGAATCCCACCTACCATAAATTACGAATTTCCTGACCCTGAGTGCGATCTTGATTATGTTCCCAATGAATCTCGAGAGGCAAAAGTTGATATTGCCATGTCAAATTCAATGGGTTTTGGAGGTCATAACGCAACATTAGTGGTCCGGAAGTTCGGGTAATTTTTTAAATCAAAGGCAAAATAAATCCATGATAGATCCATCGCGTGTTAAAGATCTAAATAATTTCCAGGAGAAGATAGGAATAAGATGGAAAAATATAAGACTCCTGGATCAGGCTTTAACCCACTCCTCCTATGCAAAATCCAGTATCCAGCCTGCCTGTGATAATGAAAGAATAGAATTTTTAGGAGATGCTGTCCTGGAGCTCGTTATATCTGATTACCTTTTCCGCAAGTTTTCTTATCTGGATGAAGGGGGCCTGTCCCGGATGAGGAGTGCTGTTGTCTCGGAAGAAAGCCTGGCCAATCATGCTCGGAAGATGGGCCTTGGAGATTATATTCTGGTAGGTAAAGATCAAGAGCAAATTCGCCTGCAGGATGCTATTTTAGCAGATGCTTATGAGGCAGTAATTGGTGCTCTTTATTTAGATCAGGGCTTAAAAGCCGCTAAAAAGTTTATTTTGAACTTTTTTATAAAGGAGGAAAACCTGCTTAGTAAGACAAAGGACTTTAAATCTTTACTTCAGGAGTACTCCCAATCGGTTTATAAAAAACTTCCCCGGTATAAATTAGTACAGGAGGAAGGTCCTGACCATAAAAAGATGTTCAAAGTGAAGGTTGAGATCAACGGTAAAACATTAGGTGAGGGATGGGGGCCCAGCAAGAAAAAAGCGGAAAAAATAGCTGCTGAAAAAGCCTGGGAAAAAATAAATACAGAGGAAAACTCAAAATGAATTCCACTCTCATTATCAGCCCTTCAGGTGTTAGGGGCGTGGTGGGAGAAGGATTAACTCCTGGAATAGTTACAAATCTTGCCTCTGCCTTTGGAGAACTAATGGGGGGAGAGATTTTAGTTGGCTATGATACCCGAACTTCAAATAATATGTTTAAATATGCCGTCTTTAGTGGCCTTTTATCTGTAGGGTGTAAAATTGTGGATTTAGGAGTTTGTCCTACTCCATCCCTGCAATTTATGGTTAAAGAAACGGGAGCAAATGGAGGTATAGCTATTACTGGAAGCCATAACCCTCCAGAATGGAATGCTTTAAAATTTGTGCGAAGTGATGGGTTATTTCTTTTTCCCGAGGAGGGAGAAAGATTGATTGAGATATACAGGGAGGGTAATATCAGGAGGTCGGCATGGAATAGTCTGGGTAGTGTTTTAAAAGATAATTCTGCTATTTCCCGGCATATTAAAAGAATTCTGGAGGTAGTAAATGTAGACAGGATAAGGGGTAAGAATTTTAAAGTAGCTATCGATGCCTGCTGTGGTGCAGGAGCCATCGCATCTCCCCTTCTTCTGGAAAAACTCGGTTGTGATGTTATCACACTTAACTGCAACACTACCGGTATGTTCCCTCATCCACCAGAACCTACACCAGCCAACCTTCGGGATTTGTGTAGAGTGGTAAAAGAGGCGGGAGCTGATGTGGGTTTTGCTCATGACGCTGATGCGGACAGATTGGCTTTGGTTTCAGAAAAAGGTGAGGCAATATCTGAAGAGTATACACTTGTAGTAGTTACCAAGTCCATCCTGCAAAAATCCAAAGGTTTTGTGGTAACTAATATATGCAGTTCCCAGGCAGTAGATGATATAGCAGGTGAGTTTGGTTGCCCGGTTAAGAGGACCCCCGTGGGAGATGTTTATGTGTCCCGCTGTATGAGAGACTGTGGGGCAGTAATAGGAGGAGAAGGTAACGGGGGGGTTATCTTCCCACCGGTAAACTACGCAAGGGATGGCATGACAGCACTTGCTCTTGTCCTGGATTACCTTGCCAGTGAGAACATTCCTATTTCTTCGGTTATTGATAGCCTGCCCTCTTATTACATGTTTAAAAGAAAAATAAAAAACCCGGGTATTAATCTTGAGAGATTAAAGCAGAAGCTCAGCAGAAAATTCGGTTCCAGTAAGCTGGATTTCCTGGACGGAATCAAGATCTGGTTTCCGGAAGGGTGGGTACATATAAGAGCATCGGGTACAGAACCGGTCTTGAGGATAATAGGTGAATCAAAGGATCCATCTGGAATAAAGAAGCTCACTGATTGGGCATTAGGTACAATCTCCAGTCTTAAAAGGTGATTCTTTGAAAGACTCTCAAGTCAGAGCTTGATTTATTTTAGAAGTTTGGGTATTATAGACACAGGGATAAATTCTTTCAAAGGAGGTGATATAAATGAAAGCTAAACTCATCAGGGTCCTTTTTGCTCTGGCCTCTTTGCTTCTTGCTGGAGGAGCTAACTTTCGCTGGTAAGATAGTTTTACGCTAAGATAGGTTTTGCAGGAGATGCTCTTGGATAGAAGGAAGGAAATTTATTTTTACATTTGCTTTGTAACAATAGGTGGGTTGGTACTCCTTTTTATCTGGAC
>QMQA01000001.1 GCA_003648845.1 Candidatus Aerophobota bacterium | reverse complement strand
GTTCTAATCTATATGGGAAAGGGGATATTCAACCTAAAAAAAGCAGCACAAACCACCCTGCAGGATAATCCTACTTCCAGGGCTACCTTAGCCGGAGCTATCACCAGCATATTAAATCCTTACTTTATTCTGTGGTGGGTTACAGTAGGTACTGCTTTAATCATGAGGTCTATAATTTTTGGTGTTCTGGGGTTTATTCTTTTCGCAATTGTGCACTGGTTGTGCGATTTTGTCTGGTATTCGCTCATCTCCTATGGAGTCCACCGCTCCGGCAGGGTCTGGGGCAAAAAAGTCCAGCTTTTATTATTTGGATTATCCAGTTTCCTGCTAATAGGATTCGGGGTATGGTTTATCATTTCCTCGCTCAAATGGATGATTTGAGCCTTGCTTAAGTTATCTAAAAGAGGCGTAAAGATGTTAGAAGAGTTAAAGAAAACTGTATGTGAGTTAAACCTGGAACTACCAAAAAATAACCTGGTGAGGGCTACAAGTGGTAATGTATCTGGTCGAGATCCATCTACAGGCTATGTGGTTATCAAACCCAGTGGGGTAAAATACTCGGAACTTAAACCTTCTTTGATGACAGTTGTTGATATAGATGGTAATGTTGTTGAAGGCAGGTTAAGGCCATCCATTGACACCAAAACCCACCTTTATATCTACAGACATCGTCAGGATATAAATGGAATAGTTCACACCCACTCGAACTATGCCACAAGTTTTGCAGCTCTGGGTCAACCTATACCGGTTTATCTTATTGCAATTGCTTATGAGTTTGGAGGACCGATCCCTGTTGGAAAATATGTGCCAATAGGGGATGAGGAAATTGGAAAAGAGATACTGAATTCTATCGGGAAATCCTGTGCTATTTTGATGAAAAAGCACGGGGTATTCACAGTGGGACCTGACCCTGAGAGCGCCCTCAGAAAGGCTATAATCTTAGAAGATGTAGCTAAAACCGTCCATCTTGCCCTCTTGAGAGGTCAACCCAAGGAAATACCTATCGAGGAAGTTAAAAAAGTAGCACGTATTTATAAGGAAAAATACGGACAGGAAAGTCATACCTGATCTAATCGATCATTGAGTTAATGTGTTGATGGGTAAATCGGTGTATGCGTTAATGCGTCAAATTGACAAAGACGGCCTTTTTGATATCATTAATAGCAAATTCCAGAAGTGGAGATAAAATGGCGGTTAGTTTTATTATGGCTGGAGGATTTGGTAAAAGATTATGGCCAGAGAGCAGGGTTAACTACCCCAAGCAATTTTTAGCTATAAATACCAAAGAAAGTTTGATCCAGTTGGCTTACCGAAGGTGCGTCAATCTTTTTGGACGGAAGAACACCTTTGTTATCACCCGACGGGAGCTTATAAAAAAAATAACATCTCATATACCGGAACTTACCTCTGATCAAATAATAGCTGAACCTGTGGGCAGAGACACAGCTCCTTGCATTGGTTTTGCTGCCATTCATATGAGAAAAAAGGGGGAAGATGCTCCCATGGTTATCCTTCCTTCGGACCATCTGATTGAAAGTGGAGAAAAATTCAAAAGGGTTATGATGGCTGCAATAAAATTAGCTGAAAAAGGATATCTTGTAACCGTTGGTATTAAACCCACAAGAGCAGAGACCGGATATGGATATCTCCAGGTAGGAGATAAAATAGACCGGCTTCAAAGTATCACCTGTTACGAACTTAAAAGATTCACCGAGAAACCCTCCCAGAAAAAAGCAAAGAGCTTTCTTGAAAGTGGGGATTTTCTCTGGAATGCAGGGATATTCGCCTGGCGACCCAGTGCAATTCTGGAAGAGATAAAAAAATACCTTCCCGAACTTTACGATGGTCTGGAAAAAATAAGTAAGACTCTGGGAACCTCTGAGGAAAAAAAGACAATAGAAAGTGTTTACCCTCATCTTCCCAAAATATCTATTGATTATGCGGTAATGGAAAAAACCACAAAAGCTGCGGTAATCCCTGCAGATTTCGCCTGGGATGATATCGGTGACTGGCAGGCTCTTACAAGAATCTTCCCCAAAGATGAAAAAGGGAACGTTTCTCAGGGACTGATTAAGGAAATGGAAACTATGGACTGTATTTTTGTGAACAGAGAGGATAAAATTTTAGCAGTTATAGGAGTTTCTAATTTAATTGTGGTAAACTCTGAAAAGGGAACTCTTGTGGTGAGTAAAGAGCTATCCGGGAGAGTAAAGGAACTTGTAGACGAACTGTTAAAGGATGAGAGGTTCAAAAAATACGTGGAGTAAGAATGGTTTCCCGCTGGGAAAAGTTAGAAAAAAAATTAAAAGAGAAAAATCTGGACGCTTTTATCTTAACCAGGAGTGTGGATATTTTTTACTTCTCTGGACTGTGGATAGAGTGAGTGGCCCTTCTTACATCTGAAAAAAAATTTATTGTTACCTCACCCATGTATGAGGAACAGATAAAAGGGGAGGAAGATGAGTGGGAAGTTATTGTCTGCGAAGATTCTCTGGAGGAGAAGTTAGGAGAGCTTGGCAGCAGCTTGGACATAAGAAGATGCGGATTTCAAGCAAATCATCTTTCTTTTGCCCGCTATAAAAAGATAAAGGAAAAATTTAAACCACAGCTTATTCCCTGTAATGCTACAGTAGAAAAAATCAGGTCTATAAAGGACGAAGAAGAAATCAATTTAATTAGGAAAGCTGGAGAAATTACCCTTCAGGCCTTTGAATACTTGAAAAAAGCTCTTCACACCGGGATTACCGAGAAAGAAGCTACCAGAGAGCTTGTAAGTTATATACTAAAAGAAGCTGATGGAGTATCTTTTGACCCCATAGTCCTTTTTGGGGAACGAACCTCTCTACCTCACGGCCATCCTACTGAGAGGAAACTGAAAGAAAATGAGCTGATACTTGTAGATGCAGGGGCAAAAGTTAAAGGTTACTGCGCTGATATAACCAGAACTTTTGCATGGGGAAAGATTCCTAAGAAGTGGAAAAAAATTTATAATCTTGCATATAATATTGAAAAGCGAGCTATTAAACATATAAAGCCGAAAATTAAGGCATCTACGATAGATAAAATAATCAGAGAAAAGCTGGCAGAGGCAGGTTATGAGAAAAAGTTCCTGCACGGAACCGGCCATGGAGTTGGACTGGAAGTTCACGAAGAGCCTTTTCTTAACCGCAACTCAAATGCTATACTTGAGGAAGGGATGGTGGTTACGATAGAACCAGGGATATACTTTGCTGGAGAGGGAGGTGTAAGAGTGGAGAATATGGTTTTAGTAACAAATAAGGGAGGTAAGATTCTGCCATGATACAGGCTAACGATTTAAGGGAAGGCATGACAATTGATATAGACGGAACTTTATATGTGGTGGAAGAATTTCAGCATGTAAAAAGGGCAAGAGGGGGAGCCTTTGTAAGAACCAGGTTGAAAAATCTATTCACCTCTCAGGTTTTGAGAAAAGTTTTCCAGCCCGAGGAAAAAATAAAAGATGCCTTCATTGAACAAAAACCAGCCCAGTATCTTTACCGACAGGGTGATACCTTCAACTTTATGGATCTTGAAACTTTTGAGGAAAAAACTCTCCACAAAGATCAAATCTCTGATAAAGTCTTTTTTCTTAAAGAAAATCTGGAGGTTAACCTCCAGATTTATGAGGGAAAAATCATAGGAATTGAGCTTCCCATCTTTGTAGAGATGGAGGTTAAGAAAGCTGAACCGGGACTGAAGGGAGACACAGTAAGCTCTGCTACCAAACAGGTAACTGTAGAATCAGGGTACAAACTCCAGGTACCCATTTTTATAAATGAGGGAGACATAATTCGCATAGATACACGAACCGGGGAGTACGTTGGAAAAAAATAAAAAAACCTTAATTTCACTGGGAAGGAAAAAATGGACCTTGAAGAGTTAAAGAAAATAATAACTATATTTGAGTCCTCCTCCCTTTCTGAACTGGAAATAGAGGAAAAGGGGGTCCGTTTCCGTCTGGTAAAAAAAGGAGCTGCTTCTAAAGTTTCTCCTCCTGAACTTGCCCCGGAAGAGAGAACTGAAAAAGCTGTAGCGAAACCAGAAGTTGAACCTGAAAAGGAAGAGGTCCTTGTCAAATCACCTCTGGTAGGAACCTTCTATAGAGCCCGTTCCCCCGGTGAGGATCCCTTTGTAGAGGTAGGTCAGTATATTCGCCCCGGACAAACGCTTTGCATTATTGAGGCTATGAAAGTTATGAATGAAGTAACCTCTGAGGTTGCAGGAAAGGTTAAAAAGATACTGGTTGAGAATGGACATCCTGTGGAATACGATCAGGAGCTTTTCGTTATTGAAAGGGAGGGATAGTTGTTTACCAGGATCCTTATCGCCAACCGAGGCGAGATAGCCCTGCGTATTATCAGAGCATGCAAAGAATTAGGAATAGAATCGGTCGTGGTATTCTCCAAAGAAGATGAAAAATCCTTACCCGTCCTTTTTGCTGATGAGGCTATATGCATAGGACCACGTGAGCCGGCGGAAAGCTATCTAAATGTTCCCCGCATAATAAGCGCTGCTGAGGTAGCCGGTGCCGATGCTATCCATCCAGGATATGGTTTTCTGGCAGAAAATGAGCAATTTGCCGAGGTCTGCAGGAGCTCGGGAGTGGAATTTATCGGTCCCAGCCATGAGGTTATGAGAAAACTGGGAAATAAACTGGAGGCACGCAACACTCTCTCCGGAGCAGGAATACCGGTTGTTCCTGGCTCTGCTACAGTCATAAAAGACAAAAAAGAGGCGAAAAAAGTTATCTCTGAGATTGGATATCCGGCGATACTAAAGGCAACAATGGGGGGAGGTGGAAGGGGCATGAGGGTAATCTGGAAAAAAGAAGACCTTGATTCTCTCTTTGGCCTTGCCCAGCAGGAAGCCAAAGTTGCCTTTGGAAATTCGGATCTTTACATCGAAAAATATATACCCCGGGCAAGACATATAGAATTTCAGATAATCGCTGACAGATTTGGTGAAATAGTTCATTTTGGTGAGAGAAACTGCTCTATTCAAAGAAGATATCAGAAACTAATAGAAGAATCCCCTTCTACTTTCATAGACCAGAAAAAAAGAGACGAGATGGGAAAAGTGGCTATAAAAGTGGCAAAAGAGTTAGGTTATACAGGAGCAGGGACTGTAGAATTCCTGGTGGATGAGGAAAATAACTTTTATTTTATGGAAATGAATACCCGTCTCCAGGTCGAACATCCTGTTACAGAAATGGTCACAGGAAGAGACCTCGTAAAAGACCAGATAAGGGTGGCCGGGGGAGAACCCCTGGGCTACAACCAGAGGGATATCAAAATGAACGGGGTAGCTATTGAATGCCGTATTAATGCAGAAGACCCTGAAAAAAACTTTGCTCCTTCACCGGGTAAAGTTACTGCTTTTCATCTACCGGGAGGTCCAGGAATAAGAGTGGATACCCATGTCTTTGCAGGATATACAATATCCTCCTCCTATGATTCCCTTGTAGCTAAACTGATAAGCTGGGGAATAGACCGCTTTGAGGCTATATTAAGAATGAAAAGGGCTCTGGAAGAATTCGTTATCGAAGGAGTAAAAACTATTATTCCCCTCCATCAAAAAATCATCGAGCATGAGGCTTTCATAAAAGGCGAGTTTTATACTGACTTTATAGAAAGGGAAATAATGAAAAAAAGCCAATATTAAGGAGAAATGATTGGAAAAAGAAAGGGCTTACCGGGTAGAGAAAAAAGTCTTAGTGGAGCTGGTAAGAAAAATAGTTAAAGAAGTAGAAGGAGTATACTCCATTAAGAAAGGGATGCTGGGAGGAGGTATTCGAATAAAACAGCCTCCTGAAGGCGTGGAAATCTGGCTGGGGTTAATTATAAAAAGAGGGGTCTCAATTCCGGCTGTTGTGGAAGAAGTTCAAAGCAAATTGAAAAAGGAAATAGAGGCTACCTTAGGAATTTCTGTGAAAAAAATAGGTATAGTTATCAAAAAAATTAAATTTTAGCAAGGAGGAATCTATGAAAACTTATCAAAAGATTCTATGGATTATAGGACTGGTTGCTCTTTTTGCCATGTCCCTGGGGGGACTTTTAGTAAGTGCAGGAGTCCTGCCAAGGATTCTCGTTTTCAGTGCTCTTACCGCAATAGAAATCGACGTCTATGTCCGGATTGTAACAATAATAGTTTTTGCCTTTCTTCTTGTCCTCAGCGTCTATCTCCCCTTATTTACCTGGACAGAAAAAAAGGGGACAGTGGTTCCACTCAGAAACCCTCTGGGGGAAGTTAAAATATCCCAGAAAGCAATATCTGATTTTATCCAGAGAGTAGGTGGTGAAGTTCAGGGAGTTGGGGATCTAAAAGCAAAAGTCAAATCTACCGAGGAAGGGGTTGATATTGATCTATCTTTATCCGTCCAGGCCCAGGGAGAAATTCCCAGGTTAATAGATGAACTTCAGAGTGTGGTAAAAAAATATTTAAATACCACAGTGGGAATTGAAAACGTAAGAGAAATAAGAGTAAAAGTGGGGAAGATTATTTAAGATTGTGGGCTTATTTTTTGGATGATATGAAAAAGTGGGCAGGAGTTGGGTTTTTATTTCTTATTCTTTTTCCCGCCTTGCATGTTAGTGCTCAGTTTAACCATCCCGAGCTAAAATGGAAGGTAATTGAAACTGACCATTTCTTAATTCATTACCATCAAGGAGAAGAAGAATTTGCTTTTAAGACAGCAAGGATAGCCGAAAATATCTATAATAAATTAACTTTACAGATAGGCTACCGTCCTAAGAGAAAAATCCCCGTGGTAATAGAAAACTATGATGATAAAACAGGTGGCTACACCTCAATTCTTACCGGGAAAATAGTTATTCAGGCTCAATCTGACCCTGTGCAAACTTCTGGAGACCTTTCCTGGATAGAGGAAGTTTTAGGGCACGAGATGGTGCATTACATTAGTTTTTCTGCAATGGATGAATCCATCTTTCCTTTAAGAAAAGCAATGGCTAACTTAACCCTTCCCATGTGGTTTATTGAAGGACTGGCTCAGTACTTAGGTGAAGAGTGGCACTCCCTTAAAGAGATGGTGGTGGCTGACCGGGCAAGAGAGGATAAAGTGATGTCAGAGGGTGACTTAGGAGCTTTCTATTTTTTTGATGGCTGGGAAAGAAGAAGTGGGTACTACCAATCTGATAGCTTTATTCGTTACATCTTTGATACCTATGGCAGGGAAAAAATCTACAAAGTATTTGATGATCTTAAAAATCAACCCTTTCTAAAAGTTGTGGGAGTGGTGGACCTTACTGGAGGAGGAGCTCTTTACCCCGTGCCTGGAGTGATTGATTTTGACCAGAGTTTGAAAAATGTCCTGGGGAAAGATTCTCTTGAACTTTACAGGGAGTGGAGAGAATGGCTAATTGAAAAATACAAAAAAAGAGGGGAAGATACTCTCCTTAAAGAGCCTGCCATTTTATGGGGGAAAAGAGCCCAGTGTCCTGTCTTTTCGCCCAGAGGAGATTATTTAGCCTTTGTTTCCAACAAAGGGTATGATTTTGCTATATTTGACCTTTACCTTATGAGTCTTTCCACAGGAAAAATAGAAAGACTGACAACAGGAGTTAATCCCTATCTTTCCTTTTCCCCTGATGGTAGATTCATAGTTTACTCCAAAACAGAGTTTTATCCACCCAAGCGCTCTTTTATATCTGATCTATACCAGATTGAGGTATCAACCAGAAATATAAAAAGATTAACTTACGGGGAAAGAGCATCTCATCCAGTTTTTTCTCCTTCTGGAGATAAAATCCTCTTTGTAAAAAGAGGGGGAGGAAACTCAAATCTGTATCTTTTGCATCTTCAAACAGGAAAAACCACTCCCTTAACTCTGGATAAAGATGGCCTGACTCAAAATTTTGCACCCTCTTTTTCCCCTGATGGGGAAACTGTAGTTTTTGTCAGATCTGAGGAAGGTAAAAGAAACCTTTATCTTATGAGAATAAAGGATAAAAAAATCCTTCCCCTTACCCGGGATGAGGCTGATGAGAGATGTCCTGTTTTTTCTCCTGATGGGAAAATGGTGATATTTATCTCCGATAAATCCAGCGAAAAAGAAGGTGAGAGAGCTTTTAACCTCTGGTCTTTTGAGCTTGAAACCGGCCAGATGAAAAGACATACATTGGTGAAGGGAGGAATCTTTGACCCTGCTATTTCTGCTGATGGAGAGAAGATCGCTTTCTCTGCCTATAAAGGAGGAGTTTTTTTCATTTATATCTTTCCCTACCAAAAGATACTTTCCCAACAATTCCCCTTTGAAGGAAAAAAAGAAAAACCTTTGCCATCTGGGGGAGAAAGGGAAACAATAGCTCAGATCACTCAAGAAGAAAAACCACCCCAAATGAGAGTCTATCCTTACCGTCCTAAGATAACCCTGCACTACATTTTCCCCTGGTTTTCGATAAGTGATGAGGAAACCTTTTTCTCAGTAGAATCTTATGCCTCAGACCCACTGGAAAAACACCAATTAATTTGCCGGGCCTACCTTTCGAGAAATACCCAGTATGAGGTTCTTTATATAAATAGAAGCTTTGAGCCCACAATATGGATAGATTTATACCATCAGGAAGGATGGTCCGAATTTGGCGGAGAAGATTTCCCTGTAAAGGTCTCAGGACAAGCTGTACAAATTTATTATCCTTTAAATGATAAAATCCTACTCCAGACCGGATACTCTCAAGAAGACCTTGACAGTTCTCTTTTTGACTCTGAGCTAAATCTTTATCCCTGGAAAGGAAGCATTAGAAAAATTGAGGCAGGTATAAACTACTTTAATCTACTCCCGGTAAGAGAACCTGACATTTTGCCCTCAGGAAGTAAGGTATATATCGGAGGAGAGTGGGCAGACAAAATGCTGGGGAGCGAAATTGATTACCTCATCCTGCAGGCTAATCTGAAAAAATACCTTAGATTATCCCCTCGTGCAGGTTTTGCCCTGCAACTGCATTATAAAAAAGTAGAAAACAAGCTCTCTGAACCCCGGATTGTTTTCTCTCTTAAGGAATGGAAAGATTTAAGAGGGTATCCACAAAATTTTCTGGATTCTATGGCAGGAGAAAACCTCCTTCTGGGAAGGGCAGAGTACAGGTTTAATTTAAAAAGAAGACTGGGTGGTTCCTCTTCCTTATATTTTGATACAGCAGGTGGAGCTTTATTTTTTGATGCGGGGACTACCTGGAGAGAAGGCAAAAGTCTGGAGGGGGTAAAAATTTATAAAGACGCCGGGGTTGAGCTTCGTTTGCGAGTCCTCCCGTTTGGCAAATATTCCCTGACAATGCGTCTTGGCATTGCCTGGCCTTTTGATTATGAAGATAGAGGGGGAAGATTCTTTATCGGTCTTGGGGGGATATTTTAAACCCTAACCAATCCAGCAACACCCCTCCCCCACCAGATTTTCTATCTGTGAGATCACTTCCTCCGAAAAATCTACCTTTAAAGACCTTGATTTAATAACCACACCTTCTCCACTTTTGTCCTGAAAATGCAGATAAACTGGATTTTTACCCTTTCTTTGCTGGAGAATTTCCTTTAACTTCTCCAGTTTATCCTTTTTCCAGCTTCCCGGGTCAATCCTTATGTGGAAGTCGCCACCTTTTTTCTCCAGTACAGAAAAAAGGGATATCTGACCTGCTACAATCTTGGGTGGATCAGAAGTTGTATCCACTCTCCCTTCCACAACCACCAGTTCTCCTTCCTTCAGATATGAAGAGCAGCTCTGGTAAATCTTGGCAAAAACCACCACCTCTACCTCTGATTGGGTATCCTCCAGGATAAAAAAAGCCATGGGCTTTCCTCTTCTGTCTTTCTTAACCGAGATTGTATTTACAACTCCTGCTATCTTTACCTGTTTTCCATCTTCCAGTTTTCTTAGCTCAGCCCCTGAGTGGGTAGAAAAACTTTTTATTCTCTTCTGGTAACCATCAAGGGGATGTCCGGATAAATAAATCCCCAGAAGCTCTTTTTCCCAGTTTAACCTCGTGCTTCTGGAAATATCCTTAACTCGGGGCAGATCTATCTCTTCTTTCCCTTCCGTGTCATCAAAAAGAGAAAGCTGTCCTCTTTTCTGATCCCTGTGGAGTCTTGTTGCCTTTTCTACAGCTTCATCAATCACTGCCAGCTTCTGAGACCTGTAACCGGGCAGAGAGTCAAAAGCTCCACATTTAACCAGAGACTCCAGAACTTTCTTGTTAACTACCCGCAGATCAACTCTCTGACAAAAGTCAAAAATAGACTTAAAATCTCCGCTTTTTTCCCTTTCATTGATGATAGATGATATGGCAGCTTCTCCCACGTTTTTTATAGCAGTTAAGCCAAATCTTATCTTTCCTTTATGGTAGCTGCCATCAGATGGAGAGGAATTTTCCACTACTGTAAAATTATCCCGGGATTGATTGATGTCTGGAGGCAGAACCTCAATTCCCATTCTCTGGCATTCATTTATATAATAGACCAGCTTATCGGTATTATCTTTTTCTGAAGTCAAAAGAGCTGCCATAAACTCCAGAGGATAATTTGCCTTTAGAAAGGCTGTCTGGTAAGAAATCAAAGCGTATCCGGTAGAATGAGACTTGTTAAATCCGTATCCAGAAAAATGAGCCATAAGTTCAAATATTCTCTCTGCAACCCGGACATCTATTTTCCTTTCCGCTGCTCCCTGAATAAATTTTTCCCTCTGTTCTTCCATGAGCTGAGGTATTTTCTTTCCCATAGCTCTTCTTAAAATATCAGCCTCTCCGAGACTGAAGCCGGCAAGTTCGTTAGCAATTCTCATCACCTGTTCCTGATAAAGTATTACTCCATAGGTTTCCTTCAGAATAGGTTTTAGCTTGGGATGCAAATACTCTACCCTGCTTTTTCCATTTTTTCTATTTATAAATTCATCAACCATCCCGCTTTGCAAAGGACCCGGTCTGTACAGAGCAAGAACAGCAATAATATCTTCAAACTTTTCTGGTTTCAATCTCTTTAAAAGGTCCTGCATACCTCTACTTTCCAGTTGAAAAACACCCACTGTCTCTCCCCGGGAAAGCATCCTGTAGGTAGCATCATCATCTAAAGGTATGTTTTCCAGATTGATTTCTTTATCCTGGCACTTTTTTATAAGATCCAGTGTTTCCTTAATTACGTTTAGAGTCTTCAATCCCAGAAAGTCCATTTTGAGAAGACCTATAGCCTCAAGAGAATGCATTTCATACTGGGTGGTGATCTCGTTTCGGTTAGTTCTGTAAAGAGGGGTATAAGAGGTAAGCCTGTTGGGAGCTATTACCAGCCCTGCTGCATGAGTTGAAGCGTGTCTTGTCAGACCTTCTATTCTCTGAGCGATCTCAAATAAAGTCTCTACCTGTTTATCTTTGCCTATGAGCTGTCTGATTTCTTCACTTTGTTCAATAGCTATTTTTAACTTTGTATTGGGAGGGATAAGCTTGGCAATTTTGTCCACAACAGTATACGGCATACCCAGAACTCTACCTACATCACGTATAGCTGCACGAGCCGCCATTGTACCAAAAGTAATGATCTGGGCAACATTTTCTTCCCCGTATTTTTCCTTTACATACTCAATTATCTCTCCTCTCCTTTCATCCTGGATGTCTATGTCTATATCGGGAAGAGTTTTCCTTTCTGGATTTAAAAATCTCTCAAATATCAAGCCATATTTTAAAGGATCGATCTCTGTAATACCTAGAAGATAGGCAACAAGAGATCCGGTAACAGAACCTCTTCCTGGACCAACAAGTATACCCTTTTCTCTGGCATATCTGATGAAATCCCACACTATAAGAAAATAGCCAGCATAACCCATACTGGAAATGATATCCAGTTCATAATTCAGCCTTTCCAGAATCTCTTTGGAAACAGAAGAATATCGCTTTTTTAGACCTTCCTGGCAAAGGTTTCTCAGATAATCTACCAGGCTGTATCCTTGAGGTGGGTGGTAGACAGGAAGATATACTTTTCCTTTTTTCAAAACCAAACTGCACTTTTCAGCAATTTCTCCAGATAGATAGACACATTCTTTATCAAAGTTAAACACTTCCAGCATCTCTTCAGGGCTGCGAAAATAAAGCTCGGAGGAAGAAAATTTTAAACGGGTGCTGTCCTCCAGGGTCTTTCCTGTTTGAATACAGAGAAGCACCTCCTGTGCTCTTGCATCCTCTTTATGTAAATAGTGGACATCATTTGTTGCAACCAGGGGAATGGAAAGCTGTTTGCTAATTTCTCTCAGTTTGGTATTGATTAATTTCTGCTCTTCTAAACCGGTATCCTGAATTTCAAGGTAAAAATCGTCACCATAAATTTCTCTAAACTCTTCTGCGACCTGACAGGCTTTTTCCACCTTGTTCTTTATCAAAAGTGAGGGGATCTCACCTTTTATACAACCTGAAAGAGCTATAAGGCCCTCTTTTAACTCGGAAAGCAATCTCTTGTCAACTCTGGGATGATAATAAAAACCTTCAGTAAATCCTTTGCTTACAAGCTCCATCAGATTCTGGTAGCCCTGTTTATTTTTGCATAGCAACGTCAGATGATAAGCAACCTCCTCCCCTCTTGTTTTTCTTTTCTTAAAACGAGATTGGGGTGCTATATACACCTCGCAACCTATAATTGGTTTTATTCCTCTGCTGGAGGCCTTCTGGTAAAATTCTATTGCTCCAAAAATGTTTCCATGGTCGGTCAGGGCAAGGGCAGGCATATCAAATCGATAAGCCTGATCAACCAATTGGGAAATGTTACAGGCTCCATCTAAAAGACTGTAGTCGCTATGGGTGTGCAGGTGGACAAAAAGGGGCATTTTAGACCTTTCTGGCTTTGTAAATAATACTACTTCATAATTTTCCTCTGTCAACAAAACGAAGATCCCCTTTAGATGAGGAAATGATAGATTTTAAGCGAAATTTTGCCTTATATTCGGCTTTCTCATCCCATTACCAGCATGGTAATGAATACCCACCAGAGGGACGAAAATTTGACAGAGAACTTTGCTGATGTTAAAATGGAAATGGAGAAATTCCCAGGAGATAAAAAATGAGAAAAAGAAAAAAAGTTCTGTTAACAAGTGTCTTTCTTTATCTGCCTATCTTTTTAACCTTTTTACTTACATCAATATCCTTTGCGCAAAAAGGGCCTGAAGAGGACCTTCTCTTTGCAGCGGGACTCTATCAGGAGGGAAAGTTTGAACTTGCTGCAGAGCAATTTCAGAAATTCATAGAGAAATATCCCGATAATCCAAACTGTGACCAGGCTCAATACTGGATGGGAATGAGTTTCTGGCAAACTGGTAAATATAGCCAGGCCGCAACCTCATTTGAGACTCTTCTTAAGGCTTATCCCAGGAGTGAATTTCTTGACAAGGGTCTTTACCAGTTAGGAGAGTGTTACTATCAGCTAAAAAGATTGGATGAAGCACTTTCTGCATATCAAAACCTCATAAACAAATATCCCAAAAGCGACCTTGCACCTTACGCTATTTATTCTATAGGCTACATTCAGTACGAGAAAGGTGATTATCCCAAAGCACTTCAAACTTTTAAGAGGTTAAAAGAGAACTATCCAGGTTTTGAACACTACCAGAAGGCCTGGTATATTTACTCGAAACTGCTTTATCTTGAAAAGAGATTTTCCGAGGCTATAAAAGAATTCACCTCTTTCCTTAATGCCTATCCAGACTCGCCTTACAATAAAGACGTTTACACAGAAAGAGGATTTTCCTATTTTGAGCTTGCCAGCTACAGGGAGGCAGCAGAGGATTTTAAAAGGGCGAATCTTTTTTACTGGGAGGCAGAAGCTCTTTATCAGCTGGGAGAGTATGAAAGAGCAAGAAAGGCTTATCAAAATGAGCTTGCCAGTCCAGAAAGTGAATGGAGAGAGGAGGCTAATTTTGGGGTTGCCTATACTTATTTTTCAGAAAAAAACTTCGCTGCAGCTTCCCGTAGCTTTCAAGACTTCATCACCCAGTACCCTGAATCTGTAAATATTCCAGAGGCGTGGGTCAGACTTGGTGACTCTTACTATTATCAGAAAAAATTTGACCTTGCCATTCAGGCTTACCAGAATGTCATAAACTTCCACCAGGATAGTGAATTTATGGATGAGGCTCTTCTGGGGGCAGGTTACTGTTATTTTGACATGGAAAAGTTCAAAGAAGCCGCAGGTCATTTTGAGAGAATAGTAAAAGAGTTTCCTGCTTCTCCTTATCAGCTTGAGGCAACCTTCCAGTTAGCTGAAGCTCTTTTAAACATCTCAAGGTATTCTCAGGCAAGGGATTATTTTGAAAAGATAATATCCCGGTTTCCGACCAGCAAAGAGGCTGCTCTTTCACAATACGAGATAGGCTGGTGCTACTTAGGTGAAAATAATTACACTTTTGCTTTAGAAGCTTTTGATAAGGTAATTAAAAACTATCCCTCCTCGAGAAAACTCCCTCATGCACTGCTCCAGAAAGGAAACTGTCTTTTTAACATTAAAAAATTTGAAGAGGCAGTAAAAAGCTATAATAAACTCATCGCCAGCAAAAAAATATCCTCAACAGCAAAAGATTTAACAATAAGCATAAACCTGAACGGGAAAGATGTAATTGTTACAATTGGAAAAGAAGAATATTCATCTCTTGTCTCTTCTGCCATTTATCAGACCGGTGCCTGTTACTTTAAGCTCAAAAATTACAATGAGGCAAGGGGCTGGTATCAACGCTTTATTAAAGACTTTCCCACAAATCCCAACCTACCAGATGCACATTATGCTATTGGCTGGACTTATTTCCACCAGAGAAATTTCTCTGAGGCAAGAAAATCTTTTCAAAAAATTATAGATGAATTTTCAACTCGGGAGGAGCTGGTTGAGCATTCTCTGTATCTTGTTGCAAACTGCCTGTATAATGAATCAAACTTCAGCGAGGCTATCTCTACCTTCAAAAAGATGATTTTGCGTTATCCTCAAAGTGAGTTTATCCCTCCTGCTCTTTTCAAAATAGGGGAGGCTTATCAAAGGCTTGGAGAAGATGAAAAATCTCTGGAGGCTTTTCGCAGAATAGTAAAAGAGTATCCATCCTTCCCTGACGCAGATGCTGCTCAGTTCAAAATAGCTAACTACTACATAAAAAAACAAGATTATAAAAAAGCAACAGATGAGCTAAAAAAAATAATAGACCTTTTTCCTCAAAGCCCTGATCTTTCCCTTGCCTATTACTGGCTTGGTTACTCCTGCTATGAGCTTGAAGAGTATCTCAATTCAACTACTTATTATCAGGAGTTTATAAAACGATTTCCTCAAAGTCCTCTCCTGGGAGAAGTTAACTACAGATTAGGAGATGCTCTTTTTAAACAGGGAAAATACAAACAGGCGCTCACCTTTTATCTTAAGGCACTAAAAACATCCAAGGAAAGGGATATACTCTTAAATGCCCTTTACAGTGCAGGGCTTTGCTGGGAAAACTCAGGGGAATGGAAGAAGGCAGAGGAAAGTTTCCAGAAATTCATCGAAAGCTATCCTGAGCATCGTCTTGTCTTACAGGCACATCTAAAACTGGCTAACGCCTTATTCAAACAGGAAAGATACCCTGAGGCAAGAAAGCATTACAACTGGGTAGTAGAAAACGGCAAAGGAAGTGAAATTCTGGTTGAAGCTCAATATAGAATCGGTGATTGCTGGTTTAAACAGAAAAATTACAGCAAGGCGGTGGTGGAATACTTGAGAGTCCCTATTCTTTACCCACCTGATAAATTCCCCCAGGTTAAACAGTGGTCTTTTAATGCGGAACTCCAGGTTGCAGAATGTTACAAAGCCCTCGGCAAGCTGGAGGAGGCGAAAAAAACTTACACCAAGATAATTCAAACCAAAAATTATACTAAGGAATGGATTAAAGAAGCAGAGCGGCGATTAAAGGAGCTTCAGAAGTGAAGTTAAATCATCTTTTTTTATTTGTATCAGCTTTAATCTTTGTATCTTTGCCTGCAGCCTCTCAACCCAAAGCTGAGGAACCTTTAACCAGACTTCCGACAATTATAGTAAAAGGAGAGGACAGGTCCTATCTCCAGATCAAAAGACCACCCCAGATATACTACATGCCCTATCGGGGAGAAAAAAGGAGAACTCAGATTCCTCGCAAATTTGAGCTGCCACCTCGTGAAGAATTTAAAGCAGAGCTATCTCTTCCAGAGGTCATACCAAAAACCTTTGCTGTTACCGAGGTAAAATTAAAAAAAATCCCTCCTCTCCCATTTTCTTTTCATCCTCCTTCTGAGGATTATAGAGGTTTGGAAAGACCGGCCTTACCTGAGGTAAGACTTAAAGAGAAATTTTTTGCACCCTTGAAAGAAGTTAAAAAGGAGCTAATTCATCCTCCCTTTCGAGTAACTCTTTTCGGCAAGGAAGCATATTTTCCGCAATTTTACCCTTCCTATCCCGGGGTTTTCCTGAAACGAGTATCCCTTTCTCCCCCTTTGTATAAAAAGGAAATATCTCCTGAGTTTCCCCTGGAACCCTCCCTCCGTCAAAGGTATGTTGTAGCTGTTTTAAAGCAGCTACAACAGGAAAAATCACCTTTAACAATAAGAGCTTTTGAAGTAGTTGAGGTTCCGGAAGAAGGGAAAACTTTGATCCATCCCCCTCTTAAGCCAGCTTCTATAGAGAGGGTTTATTTCCCCGAAAAAATTCAAAAATCCGAATACCCCTTTCTCTTTCTCCTGGTCGATTTAAACGATAAAAATGGTTTCAACTATGAACTGGATTACGGAAGATCTAAGGAAAGTGAAAGATACCTTTTAACCATGAAAAGAGAATCCTCTCCTGAATATGCATCTTATCAAGGCAATACTCTATTCAGGGAAATAGACCTTATTTCCGGTGGTGTTAGCTGGGGTGAGTTAGGGGCAAGTGAAACACAAATATTCCTTCAGGGGAAACAAAAAATACTGGCATTGCCTGACCCTGGAAATGGAAAAAGAAAAGATATCTGTATTTATGCCTCCGGAAAGACAAGTATCTTCAAGGGATGGAAAATAAGTATATGGGGTGAAAAATCGACAAGAGAGGATGAAAATACTGAAGAAAAAAAATACGATGATTTTAGCTACGGGGTTAATCTGGCAGTGCAACCTGAAAAATTTCCTCTGGTGGTAGAAGGCAATATTAACTGGGACAACTTAAGACAGATAAGTCCCGCTGAAGAAAGTCAAAATAGGTCTGAGGCAGGATTAGAGCTAAGGTCCCTGCATCCTCTTTCTCTTGGTCAGAATTTTTCGTTAGACTCCGCAAAAATAGGAGTAAAGGGCATAAAGGACAAGCAAGCCCAGATGGTAGGGTCTTTAAAATTGCACTGGTACGGGAAAGAGGGCTTAGAGGCAGCTTTTAATGTAAAAAAGAATTTTTACCTTCCCTCTTTTGCCACAACCTATATACCTAAGGATTACTCACAGGTAAATTTGCAGCTTGATGCGGTAAATATGACCGAATACAGTCTGGAAGCTGGATATTCCAGGTCCAAATCAATCCATATTTCTCTACGGTTATTCAGTCAGCGAGGCACTGATGTGGTGTGGATATATACCGATTCTTCTGAGCCTCGTCTGTATCCTCAAACTGTTGCCTTATCAAGAGAGGGCTTAACCATAAATGGAAGATGGGAGATTACACCATCAATAATCTTTGAACCCTCCTATACCTGGAAAAATGTAAGAAATGAACAGAACCCTGATAAGGTAATTCCCCACGAGCCTCAAAGCTTGCTACAGGCTGTTTTAACCTTATACCTGCTAAAGAGGGAAACGGACAGTTTATCCTTTGAGGCAGAAGGTGAATGGCTGGGAGAAAGCTTTTATACTACTGACCCTGCAGATACCCTTGATCCTAACTCCAGAGTTAGATTAAAACTGACCTACAGAAGGAAAGAATGGGAAGCATCACTTGGAATAGAAAATAGCAACTGGTTTTTATCCAGGGATTATAAATTGCCCGAAACCAAACTTAGCTTTGGGGTAAAATTCAAGCTATTTTAACCTATCTCACGCAGAATTGCCTTTAAATAGCCAAAAGGGGTTGCTATTTGAATATAGAGGGGAAGATGTCTTTTATCTTGAGAAAACCACACTTTTATTCCATTTTCCACCCCTTTTTGTTCGCACACAAGCGCAGAAAAAACCCCCAGATAGGTGTAAGCTTTATCGAGTCCAGATATCTCAAACTGAATCTTTTTAAAACTGCCGGGTATATCAAGTAAAAGAACCTCGTACTTTTTTCCTATTTTTAAATCCTGTGCCCTTATCCAGTAAATCAGACTGAGTATATCAAGAGGAGGGGAAGAAAGCTTCTTTTCCCATTTTCTTTCCCTCTTTTTATCCCAGATGAAAGCTTTTATTTTATCTTCCTTTTTAATCTCAACCTCCACATTTTCTCTGCGGGAGTCCTCCTGAATTTTTATCCTTACAAATCGAGGAAAAAGAGTTTTTGCATCAACATAACTTTCAATCTCGTCCTCCAGATGAAAGAAAAAAGACACAACGCCAGAACTTTTTACCTTTGAAGTGAGAAGATAGAGGGGGCCTGTCTCATCCTCAACAATTTCTTTTACCTGTAAAACCTGGCTCCCTGCAGGGATTCCAATTAATTTGATGGTATAAGAAAGCTTCTCCCCCGGGCGGAAAGGGTGAGCAAAAGAGAGAGAGTTTAATAAAAAAAATACCCCAATAAAAATACCTGCTGTTTTTCTTATCATTGTCGATAAAATAGCAAATTTCTCTTCCCTGTCAAAAAAAAGTTGTCTGTCCCTTTTTTCTTTTTTTGCGGCGGCGGTTGACAAATAAAGATGTTCTGGTATAATTTTTCCCTAATTTAATTATCTCGTTTAAAGGGGGAGGATAATGCAGGTGAAAGAGCAGACAGTAATCTGGCTACAGGGAGCAGGATGTAGTGGATGTTCGGTATCTATTATGAATTCTGTAAGTCCCACCATAAGAAATTTGTTGCTGGATGAGATTGTCCCTGGAAAACACATAAGCTTTGTATTCCATCCCACCTTAATGGCAGCAAGTGGTGAGTTATCCATAGAAGTAATGCTTGCCAAAAGTAAGGGGACCGGTTATCTTCTTGTGCTGGAAGGAGCAATACCTACAGCAAAAAATGGCGTATTTGCCACCGTGGGAGAAGAAAAGGGTGAACCTGTAACCGTTTACTCACGTTTCAAGGAATTATCTCAAAATGCACTCTGTATCATAGCTCTGGGCACCTGTGCTGCCTTTGGAGGAATTCCTGCTGCAAAACCCAACCCCACCGGGTCAAAATCAGCAATGGAGGTTCTCAAAGAGGAGAATATAAAAGTTCCCTGTATAAATATCCCCGGATGCCCTCCCCATCCTGACTGGTTTGTGGCCACAGTTGCCGATATTATCCTCAATGGTGTTCCCTCAAGCGAAAAGCTGGATGAGCTTAAGAGACCTAAATTAATCTATGGTAGGCTGATTCATGAAAACTGTCCTCGCCGACCTTTTTTTGACGAGGGTAAATTTGCCAGAAATTTTGGTGAAGAAGGGTGTTTATACGAGCTTGGATGTAAGGGTCCTTTTACCTATGCAGATTGTCCCAATCGCCTGTGGAATGGTGGGGTAAACTGGGTCATAGGAGCAGGGTCACCTTGCCTGGGGTGTGTTGAGCCCATTTTTCCTGATGTTTCAGGACCATTTTACAAAAAGATATCCTCCTGGGAAAAGTTTAAATTGCAGCTCGAAAAGGAGAACTAATATGGAGAAAATCGTCATAGATCCTATAACCAGAATTGAAGGCCACCTTAAAGTTGAGGTGATGGTGGATAATGGTCAGGTTAAAGATGCCTGCGTTGGTGGGACTCTCTTCAGGGGATGGGAGATAATCTTAAAAGGGAGAGACCCTCGAGATGCTTCTCAGATTACCCAGCGCGTCTGTGGAGTATGTCCTGCATCCCATGCTACTGCCTCTGTTTTTGCTCTGGATAACGCATTTGGCGTAGAAAAATCTATACCTGACAACGCCAGAATTATTAGAAATCTCATACTTGGGGCAAATTTTCTCCAGTCTCATATTCTCCATTTTTATCATCTTGCTACTCTGGATTTCTTTGATGTTGCAGCACTGTCTGAGTATGAAGGAAAAGATGCAGACCTTATCTCCTTAAAAAAATTTCTGGGAAGAGGTGAGCTTTCTCCTTTCACACCCAGATATGAAGGAGACTATAGACTGGACAGAAAGACAAACCAGGAGTTTGCCGCTCATTACATCAAGGCCCTCGAGATAAGAAAAAAATGCCACGAGATGCTGGCCATATTTGGAGGAAAAATGCCTCACAATGTCGCAACGGTTGCAGGAGGAGTTACGGAAAAACCCACCCCGGACAAGATAGCATCTTTCTTGTGGAGATTGAATGAAATAAGAGATTTTATAGACAATTTTTACCTTCCAGATACCTTAGCCCTGATTAAATTTTACGAAGACCACCTTTATCAGGGCTCATCTCATAAGAATTTTCTCTGTTACGGGGCTTTTAATCTTGACTCTGAAGAAATAGACCAGAGCAGAAGAGAGCGTCTTTTCTTGCAGGGAGTGGTAACTCAAGATTTCACTTATCACTCACTTGATGTTAAAGGTATCACAGAGCATGTAAAATATAGCTGGTACTCCCAGGAGACCTCAAATCTACATCCTTCCCGGGGAATAACAAAAATAGATGAGAAAAAAGAAAAAGGCTACTCCTGGTTGAAGGCGCCCCGTTATAAGGGACTTGCCTGTGAGGTGGGGCCTGCAGCAAGAATGATAGTTGGATATTACGGAAATAAAAAAGATGTTAAAGAAGCTGTGGAAACCGTTCTTCCTTACATAGGAGGAAAACCTGCTCTGCTCTCTTCCACTCTGGGAAGACACATCGCAAGAGCACTTGATGCAAAACTGGTTGCTGACAAAATGGCCGAGTGGACTCTACAGCTAAAAGTTGATGAACCAGTTTACACCCCCTATTCTCTTCCTGACCAGGCAGAAGGAATAGGGATAACTGAAGCTCCTCGTGGAGCACTGGGGCACTGGATAAGGATAAAAGATAAGATAATAGATAATTATCAACTGGTGGTTCCCACTACCTGGAATGTTTCTCCAAAAGATGATGAGGATAATCCAGGACCTCTGGAGAAGGCCCTTCTCGGCTTAAAAATAAAAGACTCCAGAAATCCTTTTGAGATTGTAAGATGTGTGCGGTCTTTTGATCCCTGTCTTGCCTGTGCAGTTCATCTTATAACTCCCAAAAGGAAAAATCTGGCAAAGTTCCTGGTGAGTTAGATTTATTGAAGGGAGGAGGACTATGTTAGTCTCTGAAAGAAAACCGTGGGATGAAATACTAAATTCTCTTACCCAAGATAAAAATATCTTTCTTATAGCCTGTGGAGGATGTTCAGAAGCCTGTCAAACAGGGGGAAAAAAAGGACTTGACCAGTTAAGAAAAAAATTGGAGGAGGAAGGGAAAAAAATAACAGGCTCCTTTGTAGTTGACTTTGCCTGTAATAAGGTATTGGTAGCTCTTAAACTAAACAGATATATAAGCAACATTTACAACTCGGACTCTATCCTGGTAAGTTCCTGTGGAATTGGGGTTCAGGCAGTTGCCAGTATGATTAATCTCCCGGTTCATCCAGCAGACAACACCATTTACATGGGAGGATTTTCAGGAGTCTGGACTGGAGAGGAAAGATGTCTTCAATGTGGGGACTGCAAGCTGGATGTAACAGGAGGAATATGCCCTTACGCTAACTGTCCAAAAAACCTGGTAAATGGAGCCTGTGGTGGTTCAGACAAGGGCAGGTGTGAGGTAGATCCGGAGAAGGATTGTGCCTGGACAAAAATCTATGAAAGGTTAAAAGAGATAGGTAAGCTCGAAAATTTGAGAAGAATCAATCCTCCTCGTAACTGGAATTTAATGCAACCCCCAGCAACGAGAAAGAAAAGTATCTTCTGGGCCCTGGAATTTGAAGAAGAGGAAAAAGAGGTGGTAAAATGAAACTCACCGAACTTTTCAACAAAGGAAAATTTGTCGTTACTTCCGAAATTGGTCCTCCCAAGGGAACAAACATAGAACCTGTTCTTAAAGAAGCAGAGGAGTTAAAAGGAAAGGTTGATGCCATAAACGTTACCGACCTTCAAAGTTCAGTAATGAGATTGGGCTCACTTGCTGTCTGCAAACTGCTAAAGGAAAGAGGGCTTGAACCTGTATTTCAGTTAACCTGTAGAGACAGGAATAGATTGGCTCTTCAGTCGGATCTTCTCTCAGCTTATGTATTGGGGGTGGAAAATGTTTTATGCCTCACCGGTGACCACAATGTCCTGGGTGATGACCCTGAATCAAAGCCTGTTTTTGACCTTGACTCGGTAAACCTTATAAGGGCAGCAAAAACTCTGATGGAAGGAAAAGATCTGGTGGGAAACAAATTGGATGGCTCTCCAGATTTCTGTCTGGGAGCAGTAGCCAATCCAGGGGCAGACCCTCTTGAGCCTCAGATAATCAAGATGGAGCTGAAAGCAGAAGCTGGAGCCCAATTTTTCCAGACCCAGGCCGTCTATGACGTTAAAAAGTTTGAGGAGTTTATCCGCAAAGTGGAACACATCAAGGTTCCTGTAATGGTGGGTATAGTTCTTTTAAAGTCAGCTGGTATGGCAAAATTTATGAATGCTAACGTTTCGGGCGTATTTGTTCCGGACAATCTCATAAAAATAATGGCTGCAGCACCTAAGGAGGAGCGCCCCAAAAAAAGCATCCAGATAGCAGCATCTCTGATAAAAGAACTCAAAGGAATGTGTCAGGGAGTACACCTTATGCCTCTTGGATGGGACAGGTACGTTCCCGATGTTCTGGAAAAATCAGGGCTAATTTAGCTCTTCTCTGTGGTGTTTTATAACTCTTCCCTCAACCATAAATATTACATCTTCACAGATATTTGTTGATAGATCGGCTATGCGTTCTAAATTAGTGGAGATTCTTATCAAATGAAAAGAGCGCTCTATAGTAGAAGGGTCTGAACTCATAAAAGTAATCAGTTCTCTTATAATCTGATCTCTTAGGGCATCGACAGTATCATCCCTTTCACAAACATCCTTGGCTAATTTTGCATTCTCATCTATAAAAGAATTTATGCTGTCCTTTAACATTTTCATTGCAATCTTTGCCATGTTTGGTATATCTATTAATGGTTTTACCAGGGGCCTTGCTACAAGAAAAAGACTGCTTTCTGCAATGTTTACAGCATGATCACCCATTCTCTCAAGATCATTATTCATCTTCAAAACCATCAGTATTACTCTCAGGTCCTTCGCCTTAGGCTGGTATCGAGCAATTAAGTTGGTGCACAAATCATCAAGCTGCATTTCCCACTCATTTGCCTCTGGCTCCTCTTTTTCTATCACATCCTCAAGAAGCTGGCTGTCCCGTTGCAACAGCCCTTTTACACTATCCTCAATCATACGTTCTACCAGAGTAGCATACTCTATCAGGTCTTTTTTAAGAGTGGTTAATTTTTCCCTTAGCATCCTGCCTCCTATCCAAATTTTCCTGTTAAATATTCTTCTGTCCTTTTATCTTCAGGTACAGAAAAGAGTTTCTCAGATGGTCCAAACTCAATCAATTCACCTACATATAAAAAGGCCGTAAAATCAGAGACTCTCGCTGCCTGGGCAATATTATGGGTAACCAAAATAATAGTAACATGCCTTTTAAGAGCGGTGATTAACTCTTCAATCCGGGAGGTAGCCTTCGGGTCTAAAGCAGAAGTAGGCTCATCAAGCAGAAGTACTTCTGGCTCCATTGCCAGCGCACGAGCTATACACAGTCTTTGTTGCTGACCACCGGAGAAAAACGTCCCCCTTCTGTGTAAAGAATCCTTGACCTCATCCCACAATGCTACCTTTTTCAGAGACTCCTCAACAATCCTATCCTGCTCCTCTCTGGATATTTTTATTCCGTTTAACTTATATCCTGCAATCACATTATCATATATACTCATGGTAGGAAATGGGTTGGGTTCCTGAAAAACCATTCCTATTTTCCTTCTAACAATTATGGGATCCATAGTATAAACATTTTTACCACCCAAAAGAACCCTGCCAGTTACTCTTGCACCCGGTACAAGTTCGTGCATTCTGTTGATGCATCTGATAAGAGTTGTCTTCCCGCATCCTGAAGGTCCCATAATGGCGGTTACCTTTTTTCTGGGGATAGACATATTGATATCTTTCAATACTTGCTGCTCCCCAAAATAAGCAGATAGATTTTCAATCTTTAAAATTGTACCTTCCATTTCCGGGTCACCAGCTTGGTAATAAGATTTAACACCAGAACAAATACTACCAGTACAAAAGAAGCCCCCCAGGCTATAGAATGCCACTCAGGGTAAGGACTTGTTGCATATTTAAAGATCAAAAGGGGCAGGGCACTTATGGGTTTAAAAATATTAAGATTCATAAAAGGACTACCAAAAGCAGTGAAAAGGAGTGGTGCCGTCTCACCAGCAATTCGTGCCACACTTAACAAAATTCCAGTAATAATTCCGCTCATTCCTGCAGGCAAAATTACTTTAAGAATTGTCCTGTGATAGGGCACCCCCAATGCTAAAGAGGCCTCTTTGAGTGGATGAGGAACAAGCTTCAGGGTTTCTTCCGTAGTCCTTACAATTACCGGCAACATCATAATACCAAGGGCAACACCTGCGGAAAATGCAGAAAATTTGCCCAGAGGCAGAACTACCCACACATAGGCAATAATACCAATTACAATAGAAGGCACTCCCTGCAGTACTTCTACACAAAGTCTTGCCAGATACGAGAGTTTACCTTCTCGATGCTCGGAAAGATAAACACCAGCCAGAACTCCCACAGGGATGGCTAATATACAGGAGATAAGTATCAAAATACAGGTACCTACCAGGGCGTTGGAAATCCCTCCACCAGCCTCACCAACAGGTTTGGGAAGATGAACAAGAAATTGCCAGTTAACGGCTGCAATACCGTTTTGAATTATATAAAGAAGAATAAAAAGCAGAGGAACAATAGATACAAAAGAAAAAAATATTATAAAACCTTTGAAGACTCTGTCCTTTAATATTCTACGGTGAATAACATCTTCTTGCATATCAGGACTCCACGCTCATTTTCTTTACAATATGCCTGCCAATCATATTCACAATCATGGTAACAATAAAAAGTAAAAGACCTATCTCAACCAGAGAAGATAAATACACCGTCTCTGTTGCTTCTGTAAACTCATTAGCAATAACGCTGGCCATGGTATTCGCCGGACTAAAAATACTTCCTGGCAAAATATTGGCATTACCAATCACCATAGTGACCGCCATAGTTTCTCCCAGAGCCCTTCCCAGAGAAAGTAAAATTCCTGCAACTATTCCTGAACGGGCATAGGGAAGAATGATGCTTCTTATCACCTCCAGTCGTGTCGCACCAAGGGAAAAAGCTGCTTCTTTAAGTCCAGAGGGAACCATTTGTATTACTTCCCTTCCAATAGAGGCAGAGTAAGGTATAATCATCACAGAAAGTATAAGGGAAGCAGTAAATATTCCCACCCCATAAGGCATAATTCCTAATTTTAGCTGCATTGCTCTTATCAATGGAACTAAAACAAAAAGTCCCCAGAACCCGTAAATTACAGAAGGAATTCCCGCCAGAATCTCTATAGCGCTTTTGAGAAAGGAAAATACTATCCCTTCTCTGAAATACTCCCCCAAAAATAAAGATATGGAGATGGAAAAAGGTGTTGAGATTAAAAGAGCTAAAAAGGAGGTAAGAAGGGTACCAACAAGAAAAGGAAGTGCACCAAACTGACCAGATACAGGATCCCAATCTCTTCCCAGGAGAAACTTAAATCCAAACTTTTTAATCGATGGGCAAGAATACACAGTGAGTGAAAGAAAAATAGCGCCTATAAGAATCACCAAACAAAGAGCCGAAATATACAGAATTGCCCGAAAGACCCTTTCTGATCTGCCAGCTTTGCCCAAACTCTGGATTAAAGTCTCGGGTTTACTTTCAGCTTGAGCTGAAGCATGAGAACTGTGCTGTTCCATCTGTCCGGTCTTCTTTTTCACCCGGTTTTCTCTCAATCAATAACCAGCTTTCTCTTACACCTGTTTGAATAAATTATATCTTTATTATTGGTTAAAATTATATAAATTTTACCGCAAATGACAAAGAAAGAAAACAGATGATTAAACATTTTTTTGAAAAACGGGAAAATCACCTGTTTTTCAAAAGAAAAATGCCATTATAAGTAACCTGTTTGATAATATTCTCTGCTTTTTTAACCACATCCTCTGGAAGTGGTGCATAATGTAGAGGCCTGCAAAATTCCTGCCCTTCGTGTACAACCCACCATAAAAGTCTCACCAACTC